>JALVFB010000333.1 GCA_027030295.1 Hyphomicrobiales bacterium | reverse complement strand
GACGAATGGCGCCATAATAGGCCAGCGAAACAGGCCAGTAGGCCAGCCGGTTCAGCGTCGCCAGATCGCCCCGTCCCTTGCGCGAAGGCGTGGCCTTTTCTCCGCTGTCGCTGGCGGGCACGAGCGGCGCATGCCTCTTGCCTATGAGCGCCACCACGTGCTGCGGCGCGGCTTCCTCGTCGCCTTCATACAGCAGCAACGACAACTGGCGCCTGTCAGCCTCGGCGGCGGCCAGCAACCTCTTCAGGGCCGCGGTGGGAAACAGCGTCGCCGGCGGCAACAGGGCCTCGCGCTTGTCCGGCGCCGTCATCTCCAGCCGGAATGGCCGCCCCGCCGCTTCCCGCTCCACCCGCACGCGCACGGTTTCCACCGGCAAACCGTTCAGATAGCGCTCGATACGGCTGTAGAAACGATTGCCGTCATCGGATTCCCAGCTGGCGACGCGGCTTTCCGTTTCGCGCACGGCCTCGCGGCGAAAGACGAAACGCACCTTCATGCCGCTGCTGCTGCTCCAGCCCACGCACGGCCCGCCCGCCAGCCGCGAGGTGAGATGGCCGGAAGCCATGAGCATGCCGGAACGTTCATCGGCGCGCTCCAGGGAAATGTCGTAAGCGATTTCGTATGGCACGATGCGCACGGCATGCGCGGCATGCCCCGTCGCCCCCGCCAGGGAGGCGGAAGACGCGCCCGTGGTCGCCTGGATCGTCAGCACGCCCATGGCAAGGGTCATGGCGGCGGTAAGGTGTTTCATCCTCTTGTCCTTCCCGTGCCCGGATTCTACCTTCTGGCCAGCATAGGGAGAATTGTGGCGGACGCAAGCGGGAGGGCCACATGTCGGAAGCGGAAAAACGGCTGGCGGCGCTGGGCATCACACTGCCGGAGGCGGCGGCGCCGGTGGCGGATTACCGGCCATATGCGCTGGCGGGCGGGTTGCTGTTCGTTTCCGGGCAGATTCCGCTGCGCAACGGCGCGCTGGCCTTCGCCGGACAGCTGGGGCGGGACTGTTCGCTGGAAGAGGCGCAGGAGGCGGCGCGGATTTGTGCCATCAACTGCATTGCGCAGGCCCGCGCGGCGCTCGATGGCGATCTCGAGCGGGTGCGCCAGGTGGTGAAACTCACCGGCTTCGTGAACGCCACGGCGGATTTCACCGATCATCCGAAGGTGGTGGATGCGGCCTCCGCCGTGATGGCGGCGGCCTTCGGCGAGGCCGGGCGGCACGCGCGGGCGGCGGTGGGGTGTTCCTCCCTGCCATTGGGCGCGCCGGTGGAGGTGGAGGCGGTTTTTCTTGTCGGACAGCAACCAGGGGAGTCGGATCATGGCGGAATATGATCAGGACAACGTGTTCGCGAAGATCCTGCGCGGCGAGCTGCCGGCGCACAAGGTGTATGAAGACGAGCACACGCTGGCGTTCATGGACGTGTTTCCGCACGCGCCGGGGCACACGCTGGTGATTCCGAAGGCGCCCTCGCGCACCATGCTGGAGGCCGACGCGGAAGACCTGTGCCACGTGATGCGCACCCTGCAGAAGGTGGCCCGCGCCGTGAAGGAGGCGACGGGCGCGGACGGCATCCGCATCATGCAGCTGAACGAGGCGCCCGCCGGGCAGGAGGTGTTCCACACCCATTTTCACATCATCCCGGCCTATGAGGGCCAGCGCCCGAAGCGCCCGACAGAGATGGCGCCGCCGGAAGAACTGGCGGCCATGGCGGAAAAAATCCGCGCCGCGCTGGAGTGATACCAAGCTGCGCAAAGGTTGACCGGTGAAACCGCCCCGCGCCCCCGCCCGAATTCAATACGTCATTCCGGCGAAAGCCGGAATCTCGAGCTGCAAGCGCATGAGGTTGCGGCACGAGACCCCGGCTTTCGCCGGGGTGAC
>JALVFB010000332.1 GCA_027030295.1 Hyphomicrobiales bacterium | reverse complement strand
CGTCAAATCCGACATACTCCGTCATGGTCGCTCTCCTTGCTGGTTCTATTGGGGCATGCACTCTCGTGACCCCGCATCATAGACCCGGGAGAGCGGCCGCCGGAATTACGCCATGTCCAAGGAAAAATCGAGATGGGCAAGAAAAGAGCTGAAACTGCAAATGGTTACCTGAAAGAACAGCCGAAGGGGCTTGTGTGCGCATTGCCCCTTCCCGTCATCCCCGCGAAAGCGGGGATCCATCGCTGAATCAATGACTTGCTGGATCCCCGCTTTCGCGGGGATGACGAATTTTGGGAACCTTTAAAGTTTTCTTGGACAGTAGTGGGCGAAAGCCGGGATCTCGTGCGATGAACTCATGGGGTTGAGGCACGAGGCCCCGGCTTTCGCCGGGGAGACGGGGCAGGTCAGATCTGCACCACGCCGGCGAAGACGCATCCCGTCTTCTCCACCACGTGCTCGGCAAAGATGCTCTCCATGTGCGCCACCTTCAGGCCGCGGTTGTGAATGGCCTCCTCGGCCATGCCGCGCACGATCTCTTCCGCCTCCTTGCCGGAGCAGGCGTCGGAAAACTCCATGATCACCCCGGCGCGCTCCGGATCGTCCGGCCTGGCGATGGCCACGGCGGCGGCGATGCGCTCGCCCTTCACGTCGGAGCACTTCTGGGCATAGGCCGTGGGCACCAGCAGCCCCGGCGCCAGCTTCACCGGCTCGATGCGCTTCACGTGCGGCCCGACGATGGACGACAGGCGCACCAGGTTCACGTCCGCGATGCCGGCGCGCAGCAACGCCTGATCGAACGCCACCAGCCGCCGCTCCGCGTCGCCATGACCGGCGCACAGAAAATAGGCCTGCGGACGAAACAGCGCCGAGGCGGCCAGCCGCGCAATGTCGAGATTCGTCAGGTCGGTGGTGTGGATGTTCATTCGGCGACCCTCCAGCCTTACGAGATATACCCATCGCCACACGCTTGTGTCGTGTGACGACCCAGAGTCAGTCGCGCCATCGCTCATGCATGTTCGGGTGAACCGGTAACGCCCGAGCCAGCGCCAACAGGCGGAACCATGCCCCGCCAGCCGCGCCCTTTTACCCGCCCAGGTCGGTAAAGGCAATACCCGCGCCGTGCATGAGGCGCATTCCCCGCTTGCGGGCTGCGCAATCCGCGCCATTCATGCTACACCCCGGGCAGACACGCAACGCAACCACACCGGGGCGCATGAAGAACACCTCGCTCACCGACGAACTGGGCTATGCCGCCGCCTCGCTGGCGGACACGGCGCGCAACCTGTTCTCCCCCTCGTTGCGGCTGGGCGTCACCGGCCTCTCGCGCGCCGGCAAGACGGTGTGCATCACCGCGCTGGTGCACAACCTGATGAACGGCGCCCCGTTGCCGCTGTTCGAGGCCGCCCGTGCGGGCCGCCTGCGCCGCGCCTGGCTGGAGCCGCAACCCGACCCGCAAGTGCCGCGCTTCGCCTGCGAGGAACACATCGCGGCGCTCACCGCCGGCGACGACCGCCGCTGGCCGGAGAGCACGCGCCAGATGTCGGAACTGCGGCTGATGCTGGAATATGCCTCCGAAAGCCTGTGGGCGCGCACCCTGGGGCGCAACGCGCTGGCGCTGGACATGGTGGACTACCCCGGCGAATGGCTGCTCGACCTGCCGTTGCTGGACATGGATTTCGCCGAGTTCTCCCGCCTCGCCATCGAGGTGGCGAAGGCTCCGCAACGCAAGGCGCTGGCGGCGGACTGGCTGGCGCTGCTGAAGGAAACCGACACGAAAGCCCCCTTCGACGAACCGACGGCGAAAAGGCTGGCCCAGACCTACCGCGCCTATCTGAAACGCTGCAAGAACGACGACGGCCATTTCGCCGCCCTCATGCCGGGCC
>JALVFB010000331.1 GCA_027030295.1 Hyphomicrobiales bacterium | reverse complement strand
GCCGACTGGGGCCAGCTTCCACGCGCGTGTCCTTGCGCACCGGCGCCACGACCTCGCCACCCACGTCATCAAAAGGACGAAGCCAGGTGCATGTGGCCCCAAAGCCGCAAGAGGGATCCTTCTCGCCTTCACCTTGCGCATACCAAAGGTGGCCAAATCACGCCATTTGCGCGCTGCGCTTGTGTTATGCCATTACTTCATTATTATCATGCCACGCAACCATCTGATTCCCGAACCCGCCGGAGGAAAAGCGCATGGCCTGCCACGGCCGGGCATATGGCCTTCACTTGCGCCGGCTGCCATTTCGCCCGAAAAGCGCGATGTTGTTGTGCGTGCTGCTGGCCGCCTTCCTCGCGAACCTGCCCGCGCCCCCTTCCCGGGCCGAAATCATCGGCCGTGATGATCGCAGGAGCCTGCCTTCCGACAGGGAGGCGCAGCTGGAGAGCGCCATCGGCATTCTCGTCTACCGGCTGCGCGACGACAAGGGGCGGCTGCTGAAGCGCCCGCATGTCTGCACCGCCACCTGTGTCGGGCCGCATCTCATCCTCACCGCCGCCCATTGCGTCATGCGGGTGCCCCGCCACATACGCGGCACGCCCGACCTCGGCACCATGCGCTTCATCCTCCACCCCGGCGACGGAACGCGCCGGAAGATATTGGACATCGCGGGTTTTCCCGTGGATTCCGAACGCCGAAAGCTGATCGTCGCCGGTCCGGGCAACGTGAAGTCCTTCAACGGCGCGAATGCGCTGGACTGGGCGCTGCTGCCGCTGGCCGGAACGAGCCGCTGCCCGCAACATCTGCGCATGCGCCCGGTGGATGTGCGCGACAGGCGCCTGCGCCACGGCAGGCCCCTGATGCTGATCGGCTATCATGGCGACCTGCTCAAGCGGGGCATCATGCACTTGCGCTACTCGCTGTGCCATGTGCGGGCGGACAGGTTCGCCCGCAAGATCATGCGCCGGGAACTGAAGCGCGCGGGCAAGCCGGTGTTGTTGCATGACTGCGACGCCACCAGGGGCGCCTCCGGATCGCCCATGCTGGTGAAAACCCGCGAAGGAAGGATCCGCATCGTCGCGGTGGTGTCCGGGCACAAGAAACTCGTGACTCTTTCCCGCGACCGGAAAACCGGCAGGATCGTGAAACGCCGCCTGTTGCGCGCCCTGAACGTCGCCGCCCCGGTGGAAAACATCATCCCCGCCCTGAAAAGGATCAGGGCGCAGCGCGCGGCCGAACGCGAACGGGGAAAGGTTACTCCCTACGTCTGGCAGGAATGGCTGACGAACGCCGTCGGGCTGCTGCTGGTGCGTTTCACCAGACCGGATGGTTCGCGCGGCGCCCGCATGTGCACCGCCGTGTGCGTCGGCCCGCATCACGTCGCCACCGCGGCGCGATGCCTGGGCCTGGGAGAGAACGCTTCCCACGAGTTCCATACGCGGCGCATGGGCTTCGTCCTGCGCCCGCATCTCGGCAGGAAGGGGGCCATCCGCCTGATCGTCTCCGGCGATGATTTCTACAACACCACCAGCGCCGTCATGGCCAGCGGCCTGAAAAACGGCCGCGAGACGCCGGCCGACTCCTGGGTCGTTCTGCGGCTGGCCCATGGCCGGGGCAAATGCCCCGTTCATCTGCCGCTCATGACCACCCTGCCCCCACCAGGCCAAACCATCCGTGCCCAACTGGTGGGGCTTCAAACCTGCGACCCCAAACGTTTCGACCTGCGCTTGCGCCCGGTGGACTGCCAGGCGCGAACCGTGCGCAAGGCCGCCGACCAGAAGGCTCTCTCCCTGCGCTGCGCCGCCCCCGTTCTCTCCCCCGGACAGGCGCTGGTCGCGCCGGACGGGCGTGGCCTTCCGCGCCTGCTGGGCATCGTGCCCGCCCGGAGCCGGAAGGG
>JALVFB010000330.1 GCA_027030295.1 Hyphomicrobiales bacterium | reverse complement strand
ATATCTTCAGCTGTTCGTCATTCAGCTTCAGATATCTTTTCGAGTCGATGTAACCGACCCATTCCCCGCCGTAAAAACGGTTGAACTTGTATCCGAGATCGACGTATTTGCCATCCTTGCGTCGCAGTGCCGGAATGTCCGGCAAATCCTTCACCTTCACGAGTTGCTCAGCCGTTCCCGGGATGGGGAACAGAAAGAACCCTCTCCGGCGGGCTTCCGCCGAATCGCTCAGGAAGGTGGCGGTGAGCAAGGCAATGATGAAAGCAATGGTAAAGGGCCGCATCTTTTCCTTTTCCCGAGTGAAATTGGCAGGGACGCTTTTCGCGTAATAAAGCACGAGAACTTAACTTTTCCCTTAAAGGGGGAAAATGGTGGCATGATCGCTCTTCGCGCAACAAGCGGAAAGGCTGGGCGGACGAGGTGGAAGGCCTGCATCTACTCCGCCGCGAGAGGAGGCCGCTTCCGCCACAGCGGGGTCAGCAGCTTTGGCAGGGCGTGGATGACGCCGGTGATGATCTTCTGCAGGTCGAAGAAGGCTTCCGTCAGCCGGTAGTCGCCGGGCCTGGTGTAGAGCCGGCGGTTGATCTCGATCTGGATGGCATGGGCGCCGAAGCTCTCAAGCCCGTAACGGCGGGTGATGTAGCCACCGGTATAGACGCGGTTGCGGCGCACGTTCAGCCCGGCGTCGGCGAACAGCCGGTGCAACGTGTCGGTGAGCAACGGATCGCAGGAAGCGCCGTTCACATCGCCCAGGATGATGTCCGGCTGGCGCAGGGACAGCGGCGTCATGGCCTTCGCGGCGCTCTCCGGCATGGAATGGCAGTCGATGAGGATGGCCGCGCCAAAGCGCGCGCGGGTTTCTTCCAGCAGGGCGCGCAGGCGGGCGTGATAGGGCTTCCAGGCGGCATCGATGCGCTGGCGTGCTTCCCGCCACGACAGGCGGCGGGCATAGATTTCCCTGTCCTCGGAGATGATGCGGGGAATGACCCCCAGCCCGGCGCGGGCGCGCTCGCCATCGGTGCGCGCCCATTCCGGGGCGGCGCCGTCGAACATCTCCGCGCTCAGCTCGTCCGGCGCGCGGTTCAGATCGAGCCAGGCGCGCGGGCGCTGCGCGGCCAGCAGGTGGCTGCCGGCCGATGGCGCGGCCATGAACAGCAGATCGACGGCGAAGTCTTCCGAGGCCCGCAGCCCGGACAGCGGCAGGGCGGTTTCGCGCACGAATTCCGCCGGATAGCAACGCCCCGAATGGGGCGAATCATAGATGACGGGATTGGCCGGCACACCCTCATGCGGTCTGTGCAGAACAAAAAGGTCCGTGCATTCCTCCATGCCCAGCCGGGCATCGGCTTCGAAGGCTGCTGGCTTGCTCTTTTGCGTCATGATGGCAAGATGCCGGATGAACGTTTCGGGGCAACCGTTGCCACGTCACAATTCCGCAAGACAGGGAGGATCCATGACCCGTCTGGAAGTGTGCAGGGGCGATATAACGAAACTGGAAGTGGACGCCATTGTCAACGCCGCCAACGAAAGCCTGCTGGGCGGCGGCGGGGTGGATGGCGCCATTCACCGCGCCGCCGGGCCGGAGCTGCTGGCGGAAACGCGCCGGCTTGGCGGCTGTCCCACCGGCGAGGCGCGCATCACGAAAGGCTACCGGTTGCCGGCGACATGGGTGATTCACGCCGTGGGGCCGGTGTGGCGCGGCGGCAACGCCAACGAGGACAATCTGCTGTCCTCGGCCCATGAGCATTCGCTGCGGCTGGCGGCGGAGCATGGCGTGAGGAGCATCGCCTTTCCGGCCATCTCCACCGGCGTATATGGGTTTCCGAAGGAGCGGGCGGCGCGCATCGCGGTCGGCACCGTGCGGCGCTTCCTGCGCGAACGGGAGCATGACCTGGAGCGGGTGATCTTCTGCTGCTTTGACGAATCGTGCGTGCGGGCGCATGAACAGGCGCTTGAGGAAGCCGGAGAGGAGTTCGAGACATGGCGCGCTGGGTGATCGTCGGCGCATCGCGCGGCATTGGCCTTGAAATGGTGCGGCAGTTGTGCGCGCGCGGCGAGGAGGTGATCGCCGCGGTGCGCAAGGCCACCCCGGCACTGGAAAAGACCTGCGCGGAAGTGGTCGAGGGCGTGGACGTGGCCACGGAAGAGGGGGCGGCGCGGCTGGCGCGGGCGCTGGGGACGAGAGCGGTGGATGCGCTGGTGCACAATGCCGGCGTCCTGAAGAGCGACACGCTCGCCACGCTGGATTTTCACGAGGCGCTCAGGCATTACGACGTGAACGCGCTGGGGCCGCTGCGCATCGTGCGGGCGCTGCTGGCGAATCTGCGGGAAGGGGCGAAAGTGGGCATCGTCACCTCGCGCGTCGGTTCGCTGTCGGACAACACGTCGGGCGGCAACTATGCCTATCGCATGTCCAAGGCGGCGGCCAACATGGCGGCGAAGAACCTCTCCATCGAGCTGGCGGAGCGCGGGGTGGCGGTGGCGGCGTTGCATCCCGGTTACGTGCGCACGGACATGACGCAGGGGCGCGGCAACATCGAAGCGGACGTGGCCGCGCGCGGCCTCATTCTGCGCATGGACGAACTGGACATGGACAGGACCGGCGCTTTCTGGCACGCGGAAGGCTGGGAAATTCCCTGGTAGAGGACGGATCGGATGACCGTGGGCACGAAAACGATGTCGCACGCCGATGTCGGCATCGAAACCATCGAGAAGGAATGCGCCGGGCTGAAAAGGCTGGAAGACGCGCTGGCCGATGGCCTGCGCGCGGTGTTCGACGCGGTGGTGACGCTGATCCTGAAGGCGAAGGGGCGGGTGATCGTTTCCGGCATCGGCAAGAGCGGGCATATCGGCCGCAAGATCGCGGCGACGCTGGCCTCCACCGGCACCCCGGCGCAGTTCGTGCACGCGGCCGAGGCGGCGCACGGGGATCTCGGCATGATCACCCGCGAAGACGTGCTGCTGGTGCTTTCCCATTCCGGCAAGACGGTGGAGCTGCAAGCGGTCATTACCCATGCGCAGCGTTTTCGCATTCCGCTGGTCGCCATCACCTCCAATGCCGCCAGCCCGCTGGCCGAGGCGGCGAATCACGTGTTGCTGCTGCCGGCGGCGGAAGAGGCATGCCCGCTGAAGCTGGCGCCCACCACCTCCACCACCATGCAGCTGGCGCTGGGCGATGCGCTGGCCATGGCGCTGCTGGCGGCGCGCGGGTTCACGGCGGAGGAGTTCGGGCATTTTCATCCCGGCGGCAGTCTCGGCGCCATGCTGGAGCCGGTGGCGCGGCTGATGCACGCCGGCGCCGAACTGCCGCTGGCGCATCCGGACGATGCGATGCAAAAGGTGCTGCTGGAAATGACCGGCAAGCGCTTCGGGGCGGTGGGCATCATCGATGACGCCGGAAAGCTCGTCGGCATCATCACCGATGGCGACCTGCGCCGGGCGATGGAGAAACATCCGAACCTGATGGCGCTGAAGGCGGCGGAGGTGATGACCGCCGGCCCGAAAACGGTGTCGCCGGATACGCTCGCCGGTGCGGCGCTGGGGTTGCTGAACGAGAAGAAGATCACGGTGCTGTTCGTGGTGGATGCGCAGAACCGCCCGGTGGGCATCCTGCACATGCACGATCTGGTGCGTCATGAGAAGCGCCAGGAACGCACGGATTGAGATGGCGTTTTCGCCATGAGGCAGGAGCAGGCATTGCCGGTGCGCGGGAACCTGCTATACCCCCATGTGGGCCTGCAAAAGATGCGGGGGGAGGCATGCCGCAGCAGGAAGACAAGCAACGGCTGAACGCCATCGAGCGCGCCTGTCAGGAAAAGGGCATGCGCATGACCGGGCAGCGCCGGGTGATCGCGCGGGTGATCGCCGAGGCCGACGATCATCCGGACGTGGAGGAACTGCACCGGCGCGCCACCGCCATCGATCCGCGCATTTCCATCGCCACCGTCTATCGCACGGTGAAGCTGTTCGAGGACGCCGGCATCCTGCAGCGCCACGAGTTCGGCGACGGCCGCGCCCGCTACGAACCGGCCGGCGAGGAGCATCACGATCATCTCATCGATCTGAACACCGGCGAGGTCATCGAGTTCACCTCGCCGGAGATCGAGGAGTTGCAGCGCCGGATCGCCGAGAAACTGGGATATCGCCTTGTCGATCATCGGCTGGAGCTGTATGGGGTGAAGAAAGACCGGGACTGAGCCGTCCCGGCGCATGTCGAGGTATCCTGCCATGACCGCCCAGGCTTCCGCAGCGCCGTCCATCGACGAAGAGGAAGTGGCCCGCTTTTCCGCCATCGCCGAGGAGTGGTGGAAGCCCGATGGCAAGTTCGCGGTGCTGCACGCCTTCAATCCGGTGCGGCTGCAATTCATCCGCGATCATGCCTGCGCCGCCTTCGGTCGCGATCCGGCCGCGGACAAGCCGCTGGAGGGGCTGCGCCTGCTGGACATCGGCTGTGGCGGTGGCCTGCTGTGCGAGCCGCTGGCGCGGGCGGGGGCGGAAGTGGTGGGCATCGATCCTTCGGAGAAAAACATCAAGACCGCCATGGTGCACGCCCGCGAGCAGGGGCTGAACATCGACTATCGCGCCATGACGGCGGAGGCGCTGGCGGAACGGGGCGAACATTTTGACGTGGTGCTGAACATGGAGGTGCTGGAGCACGTGAACGATCCGGCGGCCTTCGTGAACACCTGCGCCGGACTGGTGCGCGCGCAAGGGCTGATGTTCTGCGCCACGCTCAACCGCACGCTGAAATCCTTTCTCATGGCCATCGTCGGGGCCGAATATGTCCTGCGCTGGCTGCCGCGCGGCACCCATCAGTGGGAGAAGTTCATCCGCCCCGAAGAGCTGGAGGAGTGGCTCGCGCGGGCCGGAATGGAGGTGCTGGAGCGCACCGGCGTGGCCTACAATCCGCTCACCGGCCAGTGGCTGAAGGCGCCGGAAGACATGGACGTGAACTACATGCTGGTGGCGCGGCGCGGATGACGGCGGCGTCTTCCCCATCATCGCGCAATGATGGCCTCGAGACGCGGCGCCGCGCGCTGGACGCGCTGGAAACCATCCTGTGCCGCGGCGGCATGCTGCACGAGGCGGCGCATCGGTTCGCCGAGCTGCCGCCACGCGAGCGGGCGCTGGCCGAGCAACTGGTGCGCACCACCCTGCGCCGCGCCGGGCAACTGCGGGCGGTCATCGGGGAGTTTCTGAAAAAGCCGTTGCCGGCGAAGGCATGCCGGGCGGAAGCCGCGCTGCTGATGGGTGCGGCGCAATTGCTGTTTCTGCGCACGCCGGGGCATGCGGCGCTGCACACCACGGTGGAACTGGCGCGGGGCCACGCGCGCACGGGGCACCTGACGGGGCTGGTCAACGCCGTGTTGCGTCGCGTGCAGGAGCGCGGCGCGGCACTGTTGGAGCGCCTGCCGCTGGAACTGAACTTTCCGGAATGGCTGCGGCAACGTCTGCTGGCGGCCTGCGGCGAGAAAGCCTTGGCAGGCATGGCCGAGGAGCTGGTGCGCGAGCCGCCGCTGGACATCACGCCGAAGGAACCGGCGGAAGCGGAAAAATGGGCCGGAGCGCTGGGTGGCGTGATTTTGCCCACGGGCACGGTGCGGATGATGCAACCGGCCGGGCGGGTGGAGGAACTGCCGGGATATGTGGAAGGGGCCTGGTGGGTGCAGGACGCGGCCGCCGCGCTGCCGGTGCGGTGCATGGGGGATGTGGCCGGCAAGCGGGTGGCCGACCTGTGCGCCGCGCCCGGTGGCAAGACGCTGCAACTGGCCGCCGCCGGGGCGCGGGTGACGGCGGTGGACATTTCGGAAAAACGCTTGAGACGGCTGCGCGAAAATCTGACGCGCACGCATCTGACCGCGGAAGTGGTGGCGGCCGATGTGCCGGAATGGCAACCGGAAGAGCGCTTCGACGCGGTGCTGCTGGACGCGCCCTGTTCGGCCACCGGCACCTTTCGCCGTCACCCGGATGTGCTGCACACCCGCGACCCGCGGCAGGTGGCGGACCTGCGCGCCTTGCAGGCGGTCATGCTCGAGCATGCCGCAAGGCTGGTGCGTTCCGGCGGCATCCTGCTTTATTGCGTATGCTCCCTGCTGCCGGAGGAGGGTGAGGAGCAGGTCGCGCGGTTCCTGAGTGGCCCCGGCGCGGACTTTCGCGTCGCGCCCATTTCGGTGGAAGAGGCGGGCGGCCTGAAGGAGGCCATCACGCCGGAAGGCTTCATGCGCACCCTGCCGTTCATGGGATGGGAACAGGCGCGGGGCATGGACGGGTTTTTCATCGCCCGGCTGATCGCCCCCTGAAGTCTCCCGGCCTATCCGCAAGCCGGTCTTGTCGGAATGCATGACAGCGGCTATGAGGAGCTGTCTTTTTGCCAGGAAGAAAACCTGAGGGCGGGCATATGGGCCGGCTGGTGATGAAATTCGGCGGCACCTCGGTGGCCGATCTGGAGCGCATTCGCAACGTGGCGCGGCATGTGAAGCGCGAAGTGGACGCCGGGCACAAGGTTTCGGTGGTGGTTTCCGCCATGGCCGGCAAGACCGACGAGCTGGTGGGCTACGTGGAGGACGCCAGTGCGGATTACGACCGCGCCGAATACGACATGGTGGTGTCTTCCGGCGAACAGGTGACTTCCGGCCTGCTGGCCATCGTGTTGCAGCAGATGGGCGTGCCGGCGCGTTCCTGGTGCGGCTGGCAGGTGCCCATAGAGACCACCGGCATGCACGCGGCGGCGCGCATATCCGCCATTCCGCCGGAGAATTTGCTGAAATCGTGGGACGAGGGGCGGGTGAACGTCATCGCCGGCTTTCAGGGCGTTTCGCCGGAGGGACGCATCACCACGCTGGGGCGCGGCGGGTCGGACACCTCCGCGGTGGCGGTGGCCGCCGCGCTGGATGCGCGGTGTGATATCTATACGGACGTGGACGGCGTTTACACCACCGATCCGCGCATCGTGAGCAAGGCGCGGCGCATCGAGCGCATCAGCTACGAGGAAATGCTGGAGCTGGCCAGCCTGGGCGCGAAGGTGTTGCAGACGCGTTCGGTGGAGCTGGCCATGGTGCACAAGGTGCCCTTGCGCGTGCGCTCCAGCTTCGACGATCCGGATTCCCCGCTGCAGGTGCTGGACGACGGCAGCGGCCCGGGCACCCTGGTTTGCGACGAGGACGAGGTCATGGAAGAGCAGGTCGTTACCGGCATCGCCTATTCGCGCGACGAGGCGCAGGTGGCGGTGCGCCGGGTGAAGGACAAGCCCGGCATCGCGGCGTCCGTGTTCGGGCCGCTGGCGGAGGCCGGCATATCGGTGGACATGATCGTGCAGAACGTCTCCACCGACGGATACGCCAACATCACCTTCACCGTGCCGCGCAAGGAGCTGCGGCGCGCCGTGGAGGTGCTCCAGCGCGAGAAGATCAACATCGGCTACGAGACGCTGGACACGGCGGACAACGTGGCCAAGGTGTCCATCGTCGGCATCGGCATGCGGTCGCACGCCGGCGTGGCGGCGAAGATGTTCCGCACGCTCTCGGAAAAGGGGGTGAACATCGAGGCCATCACCACTTCCGAAATCAAGGTTTCCGTGCTCATCGACGAGGCGTGGCTGGAGCTGGCCATCCGCGCGCTGCATTCGGCCTATGGGCTGGACGCGGCGTGAGCGCTTGCGCTAGGTTGGCCGCAGGGAAGAGGGCAG
>JALVFB010000329.1 GCA_027030295.1 Hyphomicrobiales bacterium | reverse complement strand
CGTCATTGCTGCGCGATTTTCAGGGGCCGCCGTCGCTGGCGCCGCTGGCGGAGCGCCTGTCGCAGGCGGTGGTGAACATCGCCGCCGCGCCGAAGCGGCCGAAAAAGGCGAAGGAGAAGGGCGGCAAGAACAAGGATGAAGACTTGCGCAAGTTCTTCGAGCGCAAGCGGGGCAAGCCCCTGCCGCCGGGCCACCCGCCGCCGCGCCGGGCTTCGCTGGGGTCGGGGTTCATCATCGATCCGCAGGGCATCATCGTCACCAACAACCACGTCATCGAGAACGCCGGCGAGATCGTGGTGCGGCTGCACGATGGCACGCGGCTGAAGGCCACCTTGCGCGGGCGCGATCCGAAGACCGACCTGGCGGTGCTGACGGTGAAGCCGAAGAAGCCGCTGCCGTGGGTGGAGTTTGGCGATTCCGATCAGGTGCATGTGGGCGACTGGGTGCTGGCCATCGGCAATCCGTTCGGTCTGGGCGGCACGGTGACCACGGGCATCGTCTCCGCCCGCAACCGCGACATCAACGCGGGGCCGTATGACGACTTCATCCAGACGGACGCGGCCATCAACAAGGGCAATTCCGGTGGCCCGCTGTTCGACATGAAGGGGCGGGTGATCGGGGTGAATTCCGCCATTCTCTCTCCGACCGGCGGGTCGGTGGGCATCGGATTCTCCATTCCTTCGAATCTGGCGAAACGAGTGGTGGATCAACTGGTGAAATATGGCGAGACGCGGCGCGGCTGGCTGGGCGTGCGCGTGCAGACCATCACCGGGGAGCTGGCGGAAGGGCTGGGGCTGAAAAGCCCGGAAGGCGCGCTGGTGACCGAAGTGACGCCGGGCGGGCCGGCGGAAAAGGCGGGCATTCGGCCGCGCGACGTGATCATCGAGTTCAACGGCCGGCCCGTGCACAAGATGCGCGAGCTGCCGCGACTGGTGGCGGAAACGCCGGTGGGCGAGGAAGTGCCCGTGAAGGTCATCCGCGACGGCAGGGAAGTGGCGCTGAAGGTGACGCTGGGGCGGCTGGAGGAGGCCGAGAAGAAGGGGCTGCTGAGCGCCCGCAAGACGCCGAAGAAGGCGCCGGAAAAGGCCGCGCCGCCGGTGATGCTGGGCATGACGCTGGCGCCGCTGGACGAGAAGGTGCGCAAGGAGCAGGGCATTCCTTCGCGGGTGAAGGCCGGCCTGGTGGTGTTGAAGGTGGACGCGGCCTCGCAGGCGGCGGAAAAGGGTGTGATGCCCGGCGACGTGATCGCCGAGGCGGGCGGCAAGGTGCTGAAGTCGCCAGAGGATCTGGCGGCGGCCATCGAACGGGTGAAGAAGATGGGGCGCAAGGCCATTCCGCTGCTGGTGCTGCGCAAGGCCGGCGGCTTTGAACCGCAGTTCATCGCGCTGAAGCTGAAATAGGCGGTCAGCTAGTCTTTTTGCGGCGCTCGATCCATTCGCGCAGGGCGGCGTTGACTTTCGTCTGCCAGCCCTTGCCGAGCGCGCGCAGCTCGGCCAGCAGGTCGGCGTCCAGGCGGATGGTCACCTGCTGCTTCGGCGTCTTCTTCGGCGGGCGCCCACGCTTCTTCGGCAGCGGCAGGCCCATCTCGGCGAACACTTCTTTCGCCGGGCGCAAGCGGGCGATTTCCGCGTCGGTAAGGGGCGAATTGTCTTCGTCGACGAGGTAGGGATCGGGCCTTGTTCTGGTGTCAGATGCCATATTTCCGGGCCTCTTTCTCGTGCATGCGACGCATGGAGATGATCCTAAGCCGTTTGCCACGCGGGGTGAAGACTACCATGTAATACCAAGATGCATAAATAACCACCCACCGCCCCACGCCCCCGCCCAACCCCCAAATTCTGAGAACCCAGGGGTTGGGCGGGGGCGCGGGGCGGTTTCACCGGTCAACCTTTGCGCATCTTGGT
>JALVFB010000328.1 GCA_027030295.1 Hyphomicrobiales bacterium | reverse complement strand
GCGCCATGATGCCCTGGATCACCGCCAACAAGCTGGTGGACAAGGAAAAGAACTGACGGCTTTCACATCCTCTCGACGAAAAGGGCCGCCCGCGCCGGGCGGCCCTTTTTCTGCGCGTGTCACGGAAGGAACGGCTCAGGAGGCGCTCAGCCAGGCTTCGGCGCTGGCCGCATCGGGCACGCCGCCGGCATGCACGATCTTGCCGTCGATGGCCACGGCGGGGGTGCGCACCACCCCGGCCTGTGCGATCTTCGCGTAATCGGTTTCCTTCACGACCTTCGCCTCGATGCCGAGCTTGTCGACGGCGGCCTGCATGATCTCGGCCGTCTTGTCGCAGTTCGCGCAACCGGAGCCATAAACGATGATTTCCTTCATGAGTTCTCTCCCTTGCGTGCTTGAAGACCATGCGGCGCCATGCGGCGCCGCTTTCACCCACCTTCAGAAGATCAGGTTGAACAGAAAGCCCACGGCCAGGATCCCCGAGGCCACCACCCCCACGAACACCACGATCAGCCGCAGGGTGAGCACCTTGCGCAGGATCAGCATCTCCGGCAGGCTCAGCGCGATCACGCTCATCATGAAGGCCAGCACCGTGCCAAGCGCGGCGCCCTTGCCCAGCAGCGCCTCGACGATGGGGATCATGCCCGCGGCGCTGGAATACATCGGCACGCCCAGGACCACCGCCGCCGGCACCGACCACCAGGCGCCCGCCCCCATGATTCTCACCATCAGGTCCTCGGGCACGTAGCCGTGGATGATGGCGCCGAGGCTGATGCCGACGATGATCCAGACCCAGACCTTGCCGACGATCTCCTTCACGCTTTCGATGCCCTGGCGATAGCGGTCGATCATGGTGAGCTTTTCATCGGGCGCCTCCAGCGCCGCGCCGCCGACGTGGATCTCGCGCACCCAGTCCTGCAACCAGCCCTCCAGGCGCAGCCGCCCGATCACCCAGCCGGCGACGATGGCGATGCCCAGTCCGAAGACGAGATAGATCGCCGCCACCTGCCAGCCGACCAGTCCCCACAGCAGCACCACCGCCACCTCGTTCACCATCGGCGCGGCGATGAGGAAGGAAAAGGTCACCCCCAGCGGCACGCCGGCCGAAACGAAACCGATGAACAACGGCACCGCCGAGCAGGAGCAGAACGGCGTGAAGATGCCCAGCGTGGCGGCCATGACGTTGCCCACGCCCTCGCGCCTGCCCGACAGCAGCGCGCGGGTCTTCTCCGGGCTGAAGAAGCTGCGCACCACGCCCATGGCGAAGACGATGAGCGTGAGCAGCATGATGACCTTGGGCACATCGTAGAAGAAAAAGGCCAGCGCCTCGCCGGCGGGGCTGTGACGATCGACCGGCAATTGCGCCGTCAGCCATTCGGAAAAGGCCGGCAACTGCCTGTAGATGGCGAACCAGGCCGCCACGAAGGCGACGACGCCCGCATGCCACGCCCAGGCGGGCGCCGGCCGGCGAGCGATGGCTCGCGTTTCGGTGGTCATGCTGACTCCTCCATTTTGCGCGTGGCCCGTGCGGCGGCCAGAACGGCGTCGAGCACGGCGCGGATTTCGGGGGGCATGTCGGGGTTGAGCCGGAAACGGACCCACTGCCTGTCCCGCCTGTCCACCACCAGCCCGGCCGTCTTCAGCACGGTCATGTGCCGCGAGATGCGCGACTGCGATACACCCAGCCGGGGCAGGAGTTCGCAGGCGCAACATTCGCCGCCCGTGGCCAGAATCCTGACGATCTGAAGCCGGGTCGGCTCGCCAAGGGCGGAGAGAACATCGAGGATCTGATTGGTCATGGCCTGGCCCTTCAATGCCGCATTGTCATTACTTCTATGCGCATTTGCGCATTTGCGCAATAGCAAAAATGCATGACAGCCATTTTTCTCTTCCTGACCGTATGCGGG
>JALVFB010000327.1 GCA_027030295.1 Hyphomicrobiales bacterium | reverse complement strand
CACGACGGCGAAAACCGAATACATTTCGCCAGAGGTGGTGGAGCGGATTCTGAAATTTCTGGATTTCACCGTCTTTCTGGCCATTGCGCTGGTGACGCTTCAGACGCTGGCCCGGCGGCAGGACGCCGCCATGCCCATCATCACCGGGTTGCTGGCGCTGAATCTGGGCTTCTTCGGCGTCTGGGTGCTGCGCGAGACGCGCCATTACCGGCTGAAATCCCTGCTCAATCCCGGCTGGCGCGTCTTCACCGGCTTCGGCGTGCTGCTGCTCGCCGGCGCGCTGGCCGCCGCCGTGGGGCACAGGCTGGTTGCCTTGCCGGCGCTGGACTGGCTGCGCGTGTGGGCGCTGGCGGCGGGCGGCTGGTTCACCGTCAGCCGCCTGCTGATGGCCGTGTGGGCGAAACCGAAGGCGGCGCGCGGCGTTTTCCGTCAGCACATCGCCATCGTCGGCGGCGGCGAGGCGGCACAGCGCACCATCGACACGCTGGAAGGATCGCCCGATCTGGACGTGGAGATCCTCGGCCTGTTCGACGACCGCGAGGACAACCGCTCGCCGGAACACGTGCGCCGTTACCGCAAGCTGGGGCGCATCGCCGACCTTGCCGATTATGCGCGCCACAACCGGGTGGACCTGATCATCGTGGCCATTCCGCTGTCGGCGGAAAAGCGCCTGTTGCAGATGCTGGAGCGCCTGTGGGAGCTGCCGGTGGACATCCGCATCTCGGGCCAGGAATCGCAGCTCAAGCTCTCTCCGCGCGCCTATGACTACCTCGGCAACCTGCCGCTGCTGGCGGTGTTCGACCGCCCGCTCTCGCCCTGGGGCGCCTTCGTAAAGGCGGTGTTCGACCGCGTGGTGGCGGCATTGCTGCTGGTGCTGTTCGCGCCGGTCATGGCGCTGGTGGCGCTGGCCATCAGGCTGGAGAGCAAGGGCCCGGTGTTCTTCCGCCAGAAGCGCTATGGCTTCAACAACGAGCTGATCGAGGTGTGGAAGTTCCGCTCCATGTATGTCGACAAGTGCGACGCCAACGCCTCGAAGCTGGTGACGAAGGACGACCCGCGCGTGACCAGGGTGGGCCGCTTCATCCGCAAGACCTCGCTGGACGAGCTGCCGCAATTGTTCAACGTGCTGAAGGGCGAGCTGTCGCTCGTTGGCCCGCGCCCGCACGCCACCCAGGCCAAGGCCGCCGACCAGCTTTACGAGCAGGTGGTGGACGGCTATTTCGCCCGTCACAAGGTGAAGCCGGGTATTACCGGCTGGGCGCAGATCAACGGCTGGCGCGGCGAGACGGACACGGAAGAGAAGATTCGCATGCGGGTGAAATACGACCTCGAATACATCAACAACTGGTCGCTGTGGTTCGACATCTACATTCTGCTGAAGACGCCATTCGCCCTGCTTTCGCCCGCCAACCGCGAGAACGCCTTCTGAGCGGATGGGAGGATCAGGCTTCGCACGCCACGCCGAAGTCGTAGTCGGCGTCGGCCAGCGAGCGGATGCTGGGGTGCTCGCCCGTCAGCGGATTGTCGGGCCGCCAGGAGAGGCGGATTTTCATGAACTCGCAGGACAGGGCCTCGTAGAGAATGAGCCACCCGGCCAGCGACTGGCCGATGCCCGTCAGCTCCTTGATGGCCTCCATCGCCTGCAACGAGCCGATGACGCCGGGCAGCGCCCCGATGACCCCGGCCTCGGCACATGACGGCGCCGCTCCCGGCGGCGGTGGCTCGGGCAGGAAGTCGCGGTAGCCGGGCAGGGGCTGGCCATTTTCATCCTTCTCGTACGGTTTGAAGGTGGCAAGCTGGCCGGTGAACTGCCCGATCGCTCCCCACACCAGCGGTTTCTTCGCAAGAAAGCAGGCATCCGACACCAGAAAGCGCGTGGCGAAATTGTCCGAGCCGTCCACCACGAGG
>JALVFB010000326.1 GCA_027030295.1 Hyphomicrobiales bacterium | reverse complement strand
ATCGCACCGCTCTTCTCCTGCCACGCGCCCGATGCTCTGCCGCAGGTGGCTGAAGAGGCTATCGATTTCACTCCGGGAGTCCCTCTTGCCACCGCCGTTTCGTCTCTTCGCGAAAGCTCTCGAAGCGGCCTTCGGCGATGGCCGCGCGGATGCCGGCCATGAGCTGCTGGTAATAGGCGATGTTGGCCAGCGACAGGATCATCTGGCCCAGCAGCTCGCCGGCCTTCACGAGATGATGGATGTAGGCGCGGCTATAAGCGCCCAGCGCCGGATGCGGGTTGCCCGGATCGAGCGGCCGGGTGTCGTCCTTGAAGCGGGCGTTGCGCATGTTCAGCTTGCCGAAGCGGGTGAAGGCCTGGCCGTGACGGCCGGCGCGGGTGGGCATGACGCAGTCGAACATGTCCACGCCGCGAGCAACCGCCTCCAGAATGTCCTCCGGCGTGCCGACGCCCATGAGATAGCGCGGCCTGTCCACGGGCAGCAGATCGGCGGTGAATTCGGTGAATTTCAGCATCAGTTCCTGCCCCTCGCCCACCGCCAGACCGCCGATGGCATAGCCATGAAAGCCGATGTCGGTCAGCCCGCGCACCGACTCCTCGCGCAAGTGCGGCTCCACGCCCCCCTGCACGATGCCGAAGATGGCGCGGCCCGGCGCATCGCCGAAGGCCTCGCGGCAGCGCGCCGCCCAGCGCAGCGAGCGGCGCATGGCCTCGGCCTGTTCCCGCACCGTGGCCGGCAAAGAGACTACCTCGTCGAGCTGCATGCGGATGTCGGAATCCAGAAGCGCCTGAATCTCCATGGCCCGCTCCGGGGAGAGGAAATGTTCCGACCCGTCGATGTGGGAGCGGAAACGCACGCCCTCTTCCGTCACCTCGCGAAGCCCTGAGAGCGACATGACCTGAAAGCCGCCGGAGTCGGTGAGGATCGGCCCATCCCAGCGCATGAAGGCGTGCAGGGAACCGAACAGCTCATGGATGCGTTCGGCGGTGGGGCGCAGCATGAGGTGATAGGTGTTGCCGAGGATGATGTCGGCGCCGGCCGTGCGCACGTCTTGTGGCCAGACGCCCTTCACCGTGCCGGCCGTGCCCACCGGCATGAAGGCCGGGGTGCGGATGCGCCCGCGCGGCAGCGCAATTTCGCCCAGCCGCGCCTTGCCGTCGGTGGTGATGAGGCGGAAGGAAAAGTCGTCGCTCATGGCGCCCTGCCCGTTGGTCACATATGCCATCGAGCGGCAGGCAGCATGGCGCGGCGGGGCTGTCAAGCGAAACGGCGGCGGATGCGAGGCGACTTCATGGCGAAAAAAGGCCCGACACCCGCGCCGGGCCCGGATCTCCGTTCGCAAGCTGCACGAATTTGCCTCATTGGCGCCGTCGCGTTGCCGGATGCGGCGGCTTTCATCCTGCCGGGGGGCGCAAGCGGAAACGAAGAGATGGGGAAGAACATGGAACCGAAACCGCATACGCCGCCACCGGCCGGCTGGTGGCATGAGCTGAACTGCCGCGACGCCGGGGCCGCCCGCGCCTTCTACGGCCGCATGATGGGCTGGACGTTCGAGGACATCGTCCTGCCGGAAGGCAAGACCTATTGCATCGCGCGGCGGGGGGAGGCGCCCGTGTGCGGCATCTTCGAAATGGACCCGGCGCTGCATGACGAGGTGCCCGATCACTGGATGACCTATCTGGCCACGGCGGATATCGACGTGGCGTTGCGCGGCGCCCTGCGCGCCGGCGGCGAAGTGGTGCGCGCGCCGGCGCCGGTGCCCGGCGTGGGGCGGCTGGCGCTGGTGGCGGACGCAGGCGGCGCGCTCATCGGATTGATGGAGCCGCATCCGACGCATCCGCTGCGGCGGGCGGAGGCGCGCGAACGGTTGCGCCAGGTGGCGGCGTTGATGGAAGAGGCGGAAGGCGCGT
>JALVFB010000325.1 GCA_027030295.1 Hyphomicrobiales bacterium | reverse complement strand
CGCCTGGCGCAGCGGCACGGTGGCTGAAAGCTGCGGATTCCGACGCACGATTCAATCCCTTGAGGTTGTCAAGCGGATTTTTCCACAACCTCCCCTTTTCATATCCGTGAGAATATGTATTCTATCTATGTTCTCTTTTGTTCGTGACCTGGAGGAGAAATATGCATGGATGCTTCGTAAATATTCAAGGCGCCGGCGCACCGGTGCAAAAGGGCCATGCAGACCGCGAACGGGCGATCCGCGAGGTGTTGCAGCGGCTGATGGTGGAAAATGGCTGGCTGGCGCGGGAAGTGCGCAGCGATGGCGCGCAGTGGTGGTTGTTCGCACCGCGGGAGAAGGGGGCGCGGGCGAAAGCACCGCTTTGTGGTGAACTGGTGGCGGTGCTGAAAGAGCGCGGTTTCCTGGCGCCGCTGGCAAAGGATGATCCGCTGCGTTGGGGCATTTCCCCGCGCGGCCGGCGCTGGCTGGCGGTGCGCATGCCGGGGTTGCGCGGGGTCGCGCCTGTGGAACCGGCACCAGTCGAGTCGTCTGAGCCGACGGCAGATGCCGCGCCGAAGCCGCCGAAGAAGGCGCGACATCGGCTGCTGGTGCGTGATGCCGAAACGGGAAGTTTACGTGAAGTGGAAGTAAACTTGCGCGAAAATCCGTTGATGTGGCTGGCGCGGCGCAAGGATGCGCAGGGACGGCCCTATCTGGAGCCGCATCATGTGGCAGCGGGCGAGAAGCTGCGGCAGGATTTTGAGGCCGCCTGCATGCAACCGAACATCACCGCGAACTGGAACGCGGCGCTGGTGGCCAGCGACCGGGCGCGATTGAAATCCGGCCCGCGCGACCCCTATCCCTTCACCGACCTGGTGCTGGCGGCGCGGGAACGGGTGAACCGGGCGCTGGAAACCATCGGCCCGGAACTGGCGGACGTGGTGCTGGCGGTTTGCTGCCTGGGGCATGGCATAGAGGCGGCGGAAAGGACACTATCCTGGCCCCGGCGGTCTGCGCGGCTGGTGCTGCGCATCGCGCTGGAGCGGCTGGCGACGCATTACGGCATCGCGCCGGCGCGAAACGAATCGCCGCCGCGCTGGCAACGGGCGCTGAGCTGGCATGCGCCAGGCGGCAGACCGAGCGAAATCCTGCCGGAAGAAACGGGCAAGGAGTGAAAGCGATTCGCGTGAAATTTCGGGAGAGTCGGCTGTCAATGGCGCGAGAAGAAAAAATGTGGGTTTTCACCATTTTCCCGCATTGTCCGCAAGAAGGGGAAAATGACGCTGCCGAATGTCGCCGGGAAAAGGCTGAAATGCGTCTCTGGCCAGCCGGCGCGGGGTGGCCCACCGTTTCCTTTTCCGGTGTGCGGCCCTGTGGCCGCGAAGAATCCAACCAGCGGGGATGAATGACCATGGCGCTGCCTGCGGACATCGAGGAGCTGAAGGATCTGAGCGCGCCCTACAACCCGGAAGCGGAAATGGCGCTGCTGGGCGCGCTGCTCAACCACAACGCCGTTTACGACAAGGTGGGGGCCTATCTGAAGCCGGAGCATTTCGCGGAAGCCGTGCACGCGGAACTATTCCGGCTGATCGCCCGGCTCATCGGGCGCGGGCACGCGGTGACGGCGGTCACGCTGCGGCCGTTCGCGGAGGAAATTCCCGGCATCGACGACCTGGGCGGCGCGGCGGCCTACCTGGGCAAGCTGGTGAGCGTGGCGGCGCCGATGTCGGCGGCGGATGATTACGCGCGCGAAGTATACGACCTGGCGCGGCGGCGGTGGCTGATGGAAATCGGCTCGGAGCTGGTGGTGGAAGCGAAAACGCCGGATGCCGACCTTACCGTGAACGACATCATCGAGCAGACGGAAAAGCAGCTCTACGAGGTGGCGGAAGAGGCGCGTTTCGGGCAGGGATTCGTGGGCTTTGCAGAGGCGC
>JALVFB010000324.1 GCA_027030295.1 Hyphomicrobiales bacterium | reverse complement strand
AGCTTGGCCTCGTGCGGGAACGCCTGCTTGATGGCGTTGAAGGTGGCGTCCACCGGGCCGTTGCCCACCGCCTGCACCGTCCTGTGCGCGCCGTCCTCATCCACCGTCAGCGTGGCCGTCTGCGGGCCCATGGTGCCGGCGATGACGGTCAAGGCCACCACCTTGCGGCGGTCGGTGGCGGTGGCAATGTTTTCGTCCACCAGCGCCTCGATGTCCTCGTCGAACACGTGCTTCTTGCGGTCGGCCAGCTCCTTGAAGCGCTGAAAGGCGTCCTCGAAGGCGTTGTCCGACAGCTCGTAGCCCAGCTCCTTCAGCTTCTCGCGGAAGGCATGCCGGCCCGAATGCTTGCCCATGACCAGCGCGCTCTTGCCGGCGCCGACGTCCTCGGGGCGCATGATCTCATAGGTTTGCGTGTGCTTGAGCACGCCGTCCTGATGAATGCCGGACTCGTGCGCGAAGGCGTTCCGCCCGACGATGGCCTTGTTGTATTGCACCGGGAAGCTGGTGACCGCGCTCACCAGCTTGGAAGCGCGGGTGAGCAGGCGCGTGTCGATGTTGGTGTCAAACGGCAGCACGTCGTGGCGCACCTTCATGGCCATGACGACCTCTTCCAGCGCGGCGTTGCCGGCGCGCTCGCCGATGCCGTTGATGGTGCACTCGATCTGGCGCGCGCCCGCCTTCACCCCGGCCAGCGAGTTGGCCACGGCCAGGCCCAGATCGTTGTGGCAATGGGTGGAGAAGATCACCCTGTCCGCGCCGGGCACGCGCTCCTTCAGCATGCGGATGATCTCGGCGAACTCCTCCGGCACCGTGTAGCCCACCGTGTCGGGAATGTTGATGGTGGTGGCGCCGGCCCTGATGGCCGTTTCCACGCAGCGGCACAGGAAGTCGCGTTCGGTGCGGGTGGCGTCCTCCGCCGACCATTCCACATCGTCCACGAACTTGCGCGCGAAACGCACGGAGGCGTCGATCATCTCAATGACCTGCTCCGGGTCTTTCCGCAGCTTGTATTTCATGTGCACCGGAGAGGTGGAAATGAAGGTGTGGATGCGCGGCTTCTCGCAATGCTTCACGGCCTGCGCCGCGACCTCGATGTCGCGCTCGTTGGCCCGCGCCAGGCCGGCGACGGAGGCGTTCTTCACCAGTTTCGCCACTTCCGCCACCGACTCGAAGTCGCCGGGGCTGGCGACGGGAAAGCCGGCCTCTATGACGTCCACGCCCATGGCGTCCAGCAGCTCGGCCACCTGCAATTTCTCTTCCAGCGTCATGGTGGCGCCGGGCGATTGCTCGCCGTCGCGCAGGGTGGTGTCGAAGATGATGACGCGATTGTCGTCGCTCATGGATTTGCTCCTCGTGTCCTTTCAGGCGGCGCCGGCGCCTGATGCGCGGGCTTCCAGCCGGCAAACGCGCAAAAGGCCAGGGTGCCGTTCATGGTTCGGAATGCTATCGGGAAAATCTTGCGGGCCGCTTTACGCTCCCCTGACCGCCTGCCCGCGTGCACGCCATCCGGCGCGCCCCGGAACGGTCAGGGGCGGATAAGGAGCAGGCCGGACAGTAGCAGACGCAGGCGCGCCACCGCATGGGTGGCGTTGGTCATGGCCGGATTGTGCGCCCGCGTGTGCATGCGTTTCGGAACCATCCTCGTCGTAGCCGTTGCAGGGTATGTAACGCGATTTTCCGCCGGCGTAAAGCGGCTTTTCACTGCGTGAGTTTCCCGCTACAGCTCAGTGGCCGGGAAAAATTCAAACGTCAACAAAACTCGTCATTCCCGCGCAAGAGGGAATCCAGTAACCAATTGATTCAGCTATGGATCCCCGCTTTCGCGGGGATGACGAGGGAGGTGGCGGGGATGACGAGAAGAGGCTGAACCCATACAAGCCCTTTCGCCTTTCCTTTCTGACAACCTCTTTTGATTC
>JALVFB010000323.1 GCA_027030295.1 Hyphomicrobiales bacterium | reverse complement strand
GCCATGGCGCGCGGCTCCGCCGACCGCTACTTCCAGGCCGAGGTGAAGGACGAGATGAAGTTCGTGCCGGAAGGCATCGAGGGCCAGGTGCCCTACAAGGGGCCGGTGGGCAACGTGCTGCACCAGCTGGTGGGAGGTTTGCGGGCGTCCATGGGCTACACCGGCGCGGCGACGCTGCCGGAGTTCGTCGAGCGCGCCCGCTTCGTGCGCATCACGTCCGCCGGCTTCGCGGAGAGCCACGTGCATGATGTGCAGATCACCCGCGAGTCGCCCAATTACCAGCGGTGACTTTCCCGCGACGCATTTATCGGCTAGGAACCCGAGGGAAAATCGGGATGGGTGAGAAAAAGAGCTGAAATTGTAAATGGTTGCCTGGAAGGACAATCGAAGGGGCTTGTGTGTGCGTTGCCTCTTTCCGTCATCCCCGCGAAAGCGGGGATCCATCACTGAGGCAAAGACTTGCTGGATTCCCGCTTTCGCGGGAATGACAGCAAGGTTAGGGAAGTTGGCCTTGTAGCTGATGCCATCTTTCTTTTTTAGCTTGTAGCAAGGGCAGAGCAGGGGAGAAGACATGGCGAAGATCAGGGTGGAAAATCCCGTCGTCGAGCTGGACGGCGACGAAATGGCCCGCATCATCTGGCACATGATCAAGGAGAAGCTGATTCTCCCCTACCTCGACCTGCCCATCGAATATTATGATCTCTCCATCCAGAACCGCGACGCCACCGACGACCAGGTGACGGTGGACGCAGCGCTGGCCATCCGCGAACATGGCGTCGGCATCAAGTGCGCCACCATCACGCCGGACGAGGCGCGGGTGGAGGAATTCAACCTCAAGAAGATGTGGCGTTCGCCCAACGGCACCATCCGCAATATCCTCGGCGGCGTCATCTTCCGCGAGCCCATCGTGTGTTCCAACATCCCGCGCCTGGTGCCGGGCTGGACGAAGCCCATCGTCATCGGCCGCCATGCCCATGGCGACCAATACAAGGCGCAGGACTTCCGTATTCCCGAAGGGCCGGGCAAGCTGACCATCCGTTACGAGGGTGAGGACGGCGAGGTCATCGAGCGTGAAATCCACCAGTTCACGGTGCAGGATCACGGCGGCGTGGCGCTGGGCATGTTCAACACCGACAAGTCCATCTACGACTTCGCGCGGGCCTGCTTCAACTTCGCGCTGGACCGCAAATGGCCGCTCTACATGTCCACCAAGAACACCATCCTGAAAGCCTATGACGGCCGCTTCAAGGACATCTTCCAGGAAGTTTACGAGAACGAGTTCAAGGAAGCGTTCGACAAGCACGGGCTCACCTACGAGCACCGGCTCATCGACGACATGGTGGCCTGCGCGCTGAAGTGGTCGGGCGGTTTCGTCTGGGCCTGCAAGAACTACGATGGCGACGTGCAGTCCGACGTGGTGGCGCAGGGCTTCGGCTCGCTGGGGCTGATGACCTCGGTGCTGCTCACTCCGGACGGCAGGATCATGGAATCCGAGGCCGCGCACGGCACCGTGACGCGCCATTACCGCCTGCACCAGCAGGGCAAGGAGACCTCGACGAACTCCACCGCCTCGATCTTCGCCTGGACGCGCGGGCTGGCGCATCGCGGCAAGCTGGACGGCAATCAGGCGCTCATCGGCTTCGCGCACACCCTGGAGCGGGTGGTGGTGGAAACCATCGAATCGGGCCACATGACCAAGGATCTGGCCATCCTCGTCGGCCCCGAACAGAAGTGGCTGACCACCACGGGCTTTCTGGAGAAGATCGACGAGAACCTGCAAAAGGCCATGGGGTGAGATGCGTGCTGGTTACCGCACAGCACTGGCCCAACAAAGACTACGTCGCCCGGTATTCTCTTTCGTTATCTCGACTCCCGTTAATTCTTATACCAAGCTGCGCAAAGGTTGACCGGTGAAAC
>JALVFB010000322.1 GCA_027030295.1 Hyphomicrobiales bacterium | reverse complement strand
ACGTCCTGCAGGACAGGCAAAAACGACGTCGTTCGGAGAAAATGATTCGACTTGTGCGGACAAATTCATGGAGGTCGTGGGCGATCGCGCCACACCGCAAGGGCCAGACCCGACAAAATGATTCCGGTTCGTTCCGCAATCCCTTGTTGCAACTCGTTTATTCTGCCACACAGGAACAGCCGATTCGAAAACATCATGGAGGCCCGCCATGCGCTGCCCGTTTTGCGCATCCGAAAACACCCAGGTGAAGGACAGCCGCCCGGCGGAGGGTGGAACGGCCATTCGCCGTCGCCGGGAATGCGCCGACTGCGGGGGGCGTTTCACCACCTATGAACGGGTGCAGTTGCGCGAGCTGGTGGTGGTGAAGCGCTCCGGCAAGCGGGTGCCGTTCGACCGCAGCAAGCTGGAACGTTCCATCCGCATCGCCCTGCGCAAGCGGGACGTGGATGATGAACGGGTGGAAAGGATGATCAGCGGCATCGTGCGGCGGCTGGAAAGCGCCGGCGAGGCCGAGGTCACTTCGCAGCAGATCGGCGAGATGGTCATGGAGGGGCTGAAGCTGCTGGATGACGTGGCCTTCGTGCGCTACGCTTCCGTCTATCAGAACTTTCAGGCGGCGTCCGACTTTCGCGCGTTTCTGCAGAAGCTGGAAACGCAATAGGGGTGTCTTTCTCTCGCCTTCACGCAAGGGTTTCCGTGGCCCGGGCAATGGAACTCTCTTGACGGTTGCCTTTTCTTTCCCGGCCGTGCCATAGTTCCGGATATTGTGCGGGGGTGTTCAGGCTGCATTCAGGCCGTGGATATTATTTCTCTCGCGGGGAAGTGCCGCATCTGCATGTTTGAAGGCGTTTTTGCATGTCTGATGGCAAACGGGCGGGGGCATGGCAATATCGGCGTCGGCGCATGACTCCGGACGATGTGGATGGGGCGGTGGCCCTGTATGTCCGGGTCTTTCCCTTTCCCGCCGAGCTGGAGCGGGACCTTTCCCGGGTTCTGCGGTTGCTTCTGTGTGAACAGATGGTGCGCGGCGCGGTGGTGGAGCGCCTGCGGGAGCCGGGCGGCGAATGGGAGCTGGCGGCCTTTGGCATGGGCTGTTTCCTGGCCGATTCCTTTTCCGGGCGCTATTTCGCCGATCCCTTTCCGCTGTTGGCGGTGCATGTGCTGGATCAGGTGCGGCTGGGGCGGCCGGAAAGGGTGCTGTTGTCCCACGAAGAGCTGCGCGAACGCCAGAAAACGCCGCCGCCGCGCCTGGATCTGCTGATCCTGGCATGGATACAGGACAATTATGACCTGCAGTCGGAAGATACCTGGCAGTTGCTGTATGAAGGGCATGGGATGCTGGACAGCTACATGAACGGTCTGCGGCTGCGTTCCGTGCTGGTGGAGGGGCGCAAGATTCATGCGCCGATGCTGCGGGCGGCCGGATTCGCGCGCGTCATCGACCTGGAAGACAAGATGCGGGATTCGCCCTATGCGGCGCTGGTGGCGGACAGCCGCTATCAGCCCATGGCGCATGGCGTGCACACGGTGGAGGACTTTCGCCGGCGTCCGGCCGGCACGCCGGTGGGGCGACTGTTCATGTTTCGCGAGCCGGTGCTTGACCTCAGCGACGGACAGAAGGCGGTGCTGGATCTGGCGCTGGAAGGCTACAGCGACAACGACATCGCGCGCATCCTTTCCATTTCCGGCAATGCGGTGCGCATGCGCTGGCGGGGAATATACGAGAAAATGCAATCGCTGCTGCCGGATATATTCCCGAATGGAGACGCCGAGGGCGACATGGCCAGGGGGCATGAAAAGCGGCGTCAGGCATTGAACTATATTCGCGAGCATCCGGAAGAAATCCGGCCGTGGTTGCATATGCCGTTCAAGTGTGGGCCGCGGAGGGGTTGATCGCAGATGGGGCGTGATGTTCGGGG
>JALVFB010000321.1 GCA_027030295.1 Hyphomicrobiales bacterium | reverse complement strand
TGGACATGGCGTAATTCCGGCGGCCGCTCTCCCGGGTCTATGATGCGGGGTCACGAGGGTGCATGCCCCAATAGAACCAGCAAGGAGAGCGACCATGACGGAGTATGTCGGATTTGACGTCTCAAAGGAAGAGACCACGTTCTGTGTGAAGGACGAGGAAGGAAGAGTTCTGGCGCGAGGCAAGGCAGCGAGCGATCCCGAGGCGTTGTACGCGGCCTTGAAGGTGCATGCGCCCTGCCCGCGCCGCATCGTTCTGGAGACGGGCACGATGTCGGCCTGGCTTGCGCGCGGTTTGCGCCGGCGCGGCATGCCCGTGGAGGTGATTGACGCCCGTCAGGCCCATGCCGTGATGAAGCTTCAGCACAACAAGACGGACGCCAATGACGCGGCACTTCTGGCGGAGATCGCCCGCAGCGGATTCTGCCGACCGGTGGCGATCGGCAGCGAGACGTCACAGGAACGGCGGATGCTGCTGAAGGCGCGGACACATCTGGTTCGGCAGCATCGCGACACGGCGAACGTCATCCGGGGGCTGCTGGGGTCGTTCGGCATACGGTTTCCGAAGGGCACGGGCAGGCTGGCCACGCGGGTTCGCCTGGCGCTGTGCGAACGCCCTGAACTGGCGGAGGTGATTGAGCCGCTGCTGTCGTCCATGGAAGCGCTCAAGCGGGAGATCGCCCGTCTGGACAAGATCGTGGCGGCGCGGGCCAAGGCCGATGCGTCCTGCCGGTTGCTGATGAGCGTGCCGGGTGTGGGGGCGGTGACGGCCCTGGCGTTCGTCGCCACCATCGATGACCCGGGGCGCTTTGGCAACTCCCGCACGGTGGGCGCCTATCTGGGATTGACATCGCGGCGCCATCAATCTGGCGAGGTGGATTATGCGGGGCGCATATCCAAACGCGGCGACGGCATGGTGCGCACACTGCTTTATGAGGCGGCCAACAGCCTGCTCACGAGAGTGCGCAGGGCGCATCCCCTGAAGGACTGGGCACGGCGGATCAGAAAGCGCAGCTGCCACAAGAAGGCCTGCGTTGCACTGGCGCGCAAGCTGGCGGTGATCATGCACAGGATGCTGATGACCGGCGAGATGTTCCGCTGGCCGTCGGAGAAGGAGGGGGCGAAGGCGTGAGGAAGGCATGAACGAGCAAGGGATCAGCGAAGAAGGAAAACCGTAAGCGCGTATCCGGGGCAAGGCTGAAGTGCCCCCGTCAGACCGTTGGAGTTCCGTCCAGCCGGGACGGTGGTCAGACGATCCCGAGACTGGTGTTGCCGAACAGATGAAGACATCCGATACGGCGCCTTGGACATGGGGACGTCAGACCAGAGAAGACCATGATGAAGCATTCGGGCCTCAAGGCCCGAACAGACTTCGGAGACAACCCTGCTCCCGGCACCGGAACACCAGCAAAAAGGGCCCGCGAGATGCTTGACCAGAGAGCCGGAATTAGACAACACCAGTGGGCTTTCGCCGGGATGACAAAGTGCGTCCTCTTGCTCACGGCGCCGGCGTTTCCCCACCCAATACGGCGGCGTATTTCTCCGCGTCGATGTTGCCACCGGAGAGGATGACGGCGCAGCGTTTGCCGCGCATCGCCTCGCGTTCCTTCATCAGCGCCGCCAGCGCCGCCGCGCCGGCGCCTTCGGCCGCGTTGTGCGTGGCCGTGTGCAACAGGCGCATGGCCTCGGCGATTTCCTCGTCGGATACCGCCACGATGTGCGCCGCGCCCCTGTTGATGATCTCCACCGCCTGCGGATGCGGCACGCCCACGGCCATGCCGTCGGCGAAGGTGGCGACGGGAGCGGTAACGGGGCGGCCCTGCTGCCACGAACGCAGGTAGGCCGGCGCGCCCTCGGCCACGACGCCGATGATGTCCGTCTTCAGCCCCAGCATGTCGCGCATGGCGATCAGCCCGCACACGCCCGAGCCCA
>JALVFB010000320.1 GCA_027030295.1 Hyphomicrobiales bacterium | reverse complement strand
CACGCACAAGCGCCGTCTCTCGGCCCTCGGCCCGGGCGGGCTGACCCGCGAGCGCGCCGGCTTCGAGGTGCGCGACGTGCATCCGACGCATTATGGCCGCATCTGCCCCATCGAGACGCCGGAAGGTCCGAACATCGGTCTCATCAACTCGCTGGCCACCTATGCGCGGGTGAACAAGTATGGCTTCATCGAGACGCCTTATCGCGTGGTCAGGGATGGCAGGCTGACCGACGAGGTGATCTATCTCACCGCCATGGAGGAGAACGACCACTACATCGGCCAGGCCAACGTGAAGACCGACGAGAACGGCAGGATCGTCGAGGATCTGACCCCGGCGCGCCACAAGGGCGACGTGATGATGGTGCCGCCGGAGAAGATCACCCTGTGCGACGTTTCCCCCAAGCAGATCGTCTCCGTGGCCGCCGCGCTCATTCCGTTCCTGGAGAACGACGACGCCAACCGCGCGCTCATGGGCTCGAACATGCAGCGCCAGGCGGTGCCGCTCTTGAAGGCTTCCGCGCCGCTGGTGGGCACCGGCATGGAGGCGCGCGTGGCCCGCGATTCCGGCGCGGCCATCACCGCGCGGCGCCCCGGCATCGTCGATCAGGTGGACGCGCGGCGCATCGTCATCCGCGCCACCGAGGAAACCGACCCGAGCAAGCCGGGCGTGGACATCTACAACCTCCAGAAGTTCCAGCGCTCCAACCAGAACACCTGCATCAACCAGCGGCCGCTGGTGAACGTGGGCGACTATGTGCGGGCCGGCGACATCATCGCCGACGGCCCCTCCACCGACCGCGGCGAGCTGGCGCTGGGGCAGAACGTGCTGGTCGCCTTCATGCCGTGGAACGGCTACAACTTCGAGGACTCCATCCTGCTCTCCGAGCGCATCGTGAAGGAGGACGTCTACACCTCCATTCACATCGAGGAGTTCGAGGTGATGGCCCGCGACACCAAGCTGGGGCCGGAGGAGATCACCCGCGACATCCCCAACGTCGGCGAGGAGGCGCTGAAGAACCTCGATGACGCCGGCATCGTCTACATCGGCGCGGAGGTCAAGCCCGGCGACATCCTGGTGGGCAAGGTCACGCCCAAGGGCGAAAGCCCCATGACGCCGGAGGAGAAGCTGCTGCGCGCCATCTTCGGCGAGAAGGCGTCCGATGTGCGCGATACCAGCTTGCGCGTGCCGCCGGGCGTGACCGGCACCGTCGTGGAGGTGCGCGTCTTCAACCGCTATGGCGTGGACAAGGACGAGCGCGCCCTGGCCATCGAGCGCGAGGAGATCGAGCGCCTTCAGCGCGACCGCCAGGACGAGCTGGACATCCTCAACCGCAACACCTACGAGCGCCTGAAGGCGTTCCTGGTGGGCAAGGAGGCCGTCGCCGGGCCCAAGGGCCACAAGCTCAAGGGCGAGATCACGGAACAGGCGCTGGACGCCATTCCGCGCATGAAGTGGTGGGACATCGCCCTGAAGGACGACAAGGCGATGGACGAGCTGGAGGCCATGCGCGAGCACTATGAAAGCTCCAAGAAGGCGCTGGAAGACCGCTTCCTGAACAAGGTGGAAAAGCTCCAGCGCGGCGACGAGCTGCCTCCGGGCGTGATGAAGATGGTCAAGGTCTTCATCGCCATCAAGCGCAAGATCCAGCCCGGCGACAAGATGGCCGGCAGGCATGGCAACAAGGGCGTGGTGTCGCGCATCCTGCCCGTCGAGGACATGCCGTTCCTGGAGGACGGCACGCCGGTGGACATCGTGCTCAATCCGCTGGGCGTGCCCTCGCGCATGAACGTCGGCCAGATCATGGAAACGCACCTTGGCTGGGCCTCGGACAACCTCGGCCGCCAGATCGGCGCGCTGGCCGATGAATACCTGGCCGAGGGCCGCAAGAAGGCGCTCAGGGAGATCCGCGACAAGCTGCTCGCGATCTACGACAAGC
>JALVFB010000319.1 GCA_027030295.1 Hyphomicrobiales bacterium | reverse complement strand
CCAGCATCCGCGCCAGCAACGTCTTGCCGCTGTACATCCTGTCCGAGCAAACCAGATACAGCACGGCAGCGTCCGTCATGTCCATCTGCCCGGCCTTCTCGGCTGATGCCGCGGCCTTCCGCCCCCGAACAGGGAAAATGCCACACCAGCCTTGAGCATGCGGGCGCGCCACCAGGCTACGACTGCACCTTGAGCGATTGCATCCCCCAAGGGTGGCGACACCCCTCGATCCTTCCCAATCCGTCAGCGCCCGTGACGACCGCCGCAAGCCGCTGCTGACGCTCCACTCCGTCTTTCACGAAAACACGGCGCGGAAAACACCCGTCATCCCGCCACTCGTGTCCGACGATTTCCGGCAAGGGTCATTCGGCGGCCGCCTGCTTGTCGCCTTTGTTGGAGGCTGCGGCGCCGCCGGCCGGCACGCTGCCGGAATTGCCTGCCGCCACCATGATTTTCTGAATCGACGCCAGCTTGCCCAATTCCTCATCCAGGTCGGAAAGCCATTTCCGCACGTATCCGCGCAGCGTGAACGAAAAATCCGCCTGTTCGCCGTTGGCCTTCCTGTTGTTGATGAAATCGGTGAAGGTGACGCCATTGAGATCGACGGCCTCATAGGCCATCTCGTTCAGCTTCGGCACTTCCATCTCGTGGGCGTTGTTGAGGCCGGAGAAATATTTGCGATAGGTTTCTTCGTCCCACTCGAAGAAATTGGTTTCGTTGATGAAGTTGCGCACCACGATGTAGTCCACGCCGTCCATGTAGCCGCTCACTTCCTGCAACTCGTTCAGGGACGCCACGGCCGGGCCGACGACGTGGAACATGGCGATGTCGAAATCATCCGCGCGCGCCGCTTCGAAAACCCCGATCTTGTCGAACAGATCCAGCGTTCTGCCCAGCGCCCCGGCCTTGAAATCGACGATGGTGACCTTTTCCGGCGCCTTTTCCAGGGTGTCCAGCACCTTCATCTGGTCGGCCACGTCCTCGATGTCGATGACCTCGCAATTGTTCGGATAGAACCGGTGCAGCGTTCCGCGCGGCGCCTCGGTGTCGAATGCCCGCGTCGGCAGATTGTTGCGGGCGAAGAAGTCCATCAGCACCCGCGCCACGGTGGTCTTGCCCACGCCGCCCTTGTCGGCTCCAACCAGGATGAGAGTCGGCTTCATGCGAATTGTCCCCTCCAGACTTTGCCCCAACTACCACGCCCGCTTGCCTCACGCCTGCAAGCGGATGGAATTTCGCTGATTTTCCAATCAACAAAAAAATCCCTTCATGAAACTCCGCAAACCTAGCACATTTGTGTTTCCCATGTCAGCCCTGAAAGCCGAAGCGGGCACGCCGCCTTCGACAGGCCGGGTGCAAGCGGGAAGAGAGCTTGCCACCGGGGCGGGGGATGGGTAGCATCCCCGCCCGTGGCGCGCATATTCAATGACAAGGCCCGCTCATGTTGAATGAACAGCTCCTCTGGTATGGCATCGCCGAGTTCTTCTTCAGCATCAGCCCCGGACCGGCGGTGTTTCTCGTCATTTCGCTGGCGTTGCGGCAGGGCTTCGCCAACGGCGCCGCCGCCGCGCTGGGCATCGTCGGGCTGAACCTGTTCTACTTCGCCCTGTCCGCGGCGGGCGTCGGCGCCCTGCTGGTGGCCTCGCCGAACCTCTTCTTCGCGCTGAAGCTCATTGGCGCCGCCTATCTCGCCTGGGTGGCGGCGGGCATCCTGCTTTCCCTGTGGCGCGAATGGCGTCAGCCCCACGCGGCCAACGCGCAGGCGGCCGGAGACGACAACGCCGCGCCCGCCAGCCGCCGCGACCTGTTCATGAGCCTGATGAAGGGCGTGGCCGTGCAGGCCTCCAACATGAAGAACATCATGCTGTTCCTCGCCATCATTCCGCAATTCGTGGTGCCGGAGGCCGGCAACGTGGGGCTGCAATTCGCCGGGCTTGCGGTG
>JALVFB010000318.1 GCA_027030295.1 Hyphomicrobiales bacterium | reverse complement strand
CCAGTTTCACCAGGCAGCAGCGGCCGCAATGATCGCACAGGGATTCCCACTCCTCGCGCGTCATTTCCTCCAGCGCCTTGCGCCGCCAGAAAGGTTCGTCGAGCCTATTTTGCACTGCCCTGTTCAACGCGGCCGTCCCAGGTGGTGGTGATCTGAAAGCCATAGAGCGAAAAGGTCTTCGGGTGCTTCACGTATTGCCAGCGGCCCACCCACTGCCCCGGCGCGTGATAGAGCGGCAGCACATGGAAACCGCTGGTGAGCAGCCTGTCCAGCAGGCGCGCGGCGGCCACCAGGTGCGCCCGGTCGCGGGCGGCGATGAGGGCCTCGATGGTGGCGTCCACCGCCGCATCGGCGATGCCGGCATAGTTGCGCGTGCCGGGCCGCTCGCGGCCGAAGGAGCCCCAGTAGAACTTCTGCTCGTTGCCCGGCGAGAGCGAATTGTACCAGGTGTATGGCGCCACGTCGTATTCGTAGTTCAACAAGCGGCGGGTGAACTGCGCCGAATCCACCAGCCGCACCCGCATGTCGATGCCGATGGCGCGCAGGGCCTTCCGCCAGTGCAGGGCCACCTTCTCCTGCTCGTTGGACTGGATGATCAGCTCGAAGGAGAAGGGCTGACCGGTCTTTTCGTTCACCATGCGCCGGCCCTGGATGCGCCAGCCGGCCCGCGCCAGCAACTGCACGGCCTTGCGCAGGTTCCTGCGGTCGCGCCCGGAACCATCGGAGGTCGGCGCGCGCCACTTGCCCTCGAGGAAGCGCGGCTCCAGTCTGGCGCCGATCCTGCGAATCAGTTCCCGTTCGAGATCGTTCGCCGGGCGGCCGATGGAAGAGAGTTCGGAACCGTCGAAATAGCCGTTGGTGCGCACATAGAGGTTGTAGAACAGGTTGGCGTTGGCCCATTCGAAATCGAAGGTGTGGAGCAGCGCCTCGCGCACGCGGCGGTCGGAAAACAGCGGGCGGCGGGTGTTGAAGACAAAGGCGGACAGGGGGGCGGGGAGCTTCGTCGGCACCACTTCCTTCACGAACCTTCCTTCCTTCACCGCAGGGAAGTCATAGGCGCCGGCCCAGCGCGTGGCGTCGGTTTCGAAGCGGATGTCCACCAGCCCCTTCTTCAGCGCCTCGAAGGCGGTCTGGGTGTCGCGATAATAATCGATGACGATGCGGTCGTGGTTGAACATGCCGCGACGGGAGGGCAGGTCGGCGCCCCAGTAGTCCTTGCGGCGCTCGAACACCAGCTTCTGGCCGGGCCTGACCTCCACCAGCCGATAGGGGCCGGAGCCAAGCAAGGGCTTGAGCGTCGTCTTCTCGAACGGCCTGTCCCTGAAGAAGTGCTCCGGCAGCACCGGCATGAGGCCGAGAATCAGCGGCAGTTCGCGATCCTTGCCGTCCAGCGTGAACTTCACCGTGTGGTCGTCCAGGGCTTCCGCCTTCCTCACCTTCCTGTAATAGGTGCGGTGGTTCAGACGCCCGTGGTCGCGCAGGGTCTTCCAGGAGAACAACACGTCCTTCGCGGTGATGGGTGCGCCGTCGGCGAAGCGGGCCCGCGGGTTCAGGTGGAAGGTGATCCAGCCGCGATCATCGGGCATTTCCACCTTTTCGGCGATGAGGCCGTAGAGCGAGAACGGCTCGGAGAGGTTGCGCGCCATCAGCGGTTCGAAGGTGAAGAGCCGCACATACCAGGCCGGATTGCCCTTGATGATGAAGGGGTTGAGCGAATCGAACGTGCCGATGACGGCGAGATGCAGCGCGCCGCCCTTCGGCGCGTCCGGATTCACGTGCGGGAAGTGGGCATGATCCGGCGGCAGGGCGGGAGCGCCATGCATGGCGATGCCATGCGCCGGCTGCGCCATGGCCGGACGCAGGGCCAGCAGGAGCAGCGCCAGCGCCAGCAACAGCGCGCGCCACGCCCCCGTATGTGGCGAATCGTTCATGACGCGGATTA
>JALVFB010000317.1 GCA_027030295.1 Hyphomicrobiales bacterium | reverse complement strand
CGCCTCCGCCGCCAGCGCCACGTCCACCCGGTCATTGACGACGAACGGCACGCCCGTCGTCGCCAGCGCCGCCTTCATCCGCCGCGCCAGCGCCAGCATGGCCGGGATGTCACCGCTCTTCTCGCGCAACTGGACGATGCTCGCCCCGCCGCGCGCCGCCGCCAGCGCCACGTCCACCGGATCGCGTCCGCCACACACCACCGGATCGACGATGACGTAAACCCGCACATCCACCTTGCCGCCGCGCCCGTTCATCCCGTCCCCTCCTCGCCCAGCCGCCACAGCGCATCGACGAAGGCGACGCGGAAACTCGCCGGGCCGTTGCCCGCCTCTCCGGCCCACGCCACCGCCAGCGAAAACGCCTTGTAGGCGCGCTCGATGGCCGTTTGCGGCGTCTCCCGCGCCAGAAAGGCCGCCACCATGGCGCCCAGCGCGCAGCCATAGCCCACCTGTCCGGCCAGCTGCGGCAGCCCCGGCAGGGGCATGGTCAGCCCGCCATTGGTCAGGCAGGGCCGCGCGCCGGTGAGAAACACCAGCCCGCCGCTTTTCAGCGCCAGCTTTTCGGGACTGTCGTCGCCATCGTTCAACGCCGCCAGCTCTTCCGGGTTGAGCTTGATCACATCCGGCGACAACGCCAGCAGCTTGCGCGCGAAAGCCAGCCGCGTGGCGCTGCGCTGCACCATGGCGGGATCCAGCACCCAGGAACGCGCCTTCTGGCGAATGGCCTCCACCGCCGCACGCGCCCCGTCCATGCGCGGCCTGTCCAGCTGCGCCAGGTTGATGAGCAGCGTATCCGCCCCGGCGGCGAATTCCGCCGCCTGCTCCGCCTCGTGCGTCACCGTTGGCCGCGCGCCGATGGCGGCCAGCACGTCGACGACGAACGGCGCGGTGATGGCGCCGATAATGATGTGCACCCGCGGGCGCGCCTGCTTCAGCCTGGCGAGATATGGCTGGAAATCGTCGTTCACCGTTCGCCTCGTCCGCACAGCGGATCATGCGCGGACGAACGACGGCAAATGATGGTGGTTTGCAACATCATTCGGCCCTCATTCCCTACGCCGGCATGACCCGGATCAGGTTCCGTGGGTTGGCGAGAACACCCGCCTCTCAGCCCTTCCATTCGGGCACCCCAATGAGGTCGCTACCACCAATAGCACGAACGGCGCGAAACCGGGAGTCCCTTTTGATTCCACACCACACGCCCCCGTTATCACCTCAGTTTTCCATTTCTTCCGTGCGGCTTTCGTTCCCTCCCCCTGGCAGGGGGAGGGCCAGGGAGGGGGTCGGGCAAGGGACAAATGCGCGTGCCATCAAGTTTTTCCGATCTGAAGAATATCGCCCGACCCCCTTCCCGGCGCTTACGCACCGGACTTCCCCCTGCCAGGGGGAAGATGAAAGAGCAGGCATCTTTATTCCGCCACCTTCCTTGTCATCCCTGCCATTTTCTTCGTCATCCCCGCTATTTTCTTCGTCATCCCCGCGAAAGCGGGGATCCATAACAAGCTGATTCAGCGATGGATTCCCGCCTTCGCGGGAATGACGAAAAGAGAACGAGGATAACGGGTTCTGATGACGATCGGGGCATGTCTGGCAGCGACAAACAGCACCGACATACCCCCGACAACTGAAGTCACTCCCGCTCCTCGCGCAGGGCGTTTTCCAGATAGTCCGTCAGCTCCTCGATGACGGCATCGTGGAACCGCGCGCCGGGATAGTCATAGAACTGCACCGCGCACGGCACGCCCTCGTGCAGCGCCAGACCGCGCTCCTCGGGGCGGAACTCCAGCCACATGATGAGCGGCGCGCCGCCGTGGCGCATGTCCACGAACACCCAGCAGTCGTCGTTGGCGAGCACCATGGTGCCGGGGCGTGCCTTCAGCGGCATTTCCAGCAGCTCGTCATGGCGCTTGCGCCAGCGCAACCAGGCGTTCCACGTCCGCGC
>JALVFB010000316.1 GCA_027030295.1 Hyphomicrobiales bacterium | reverse complement strand
GGACATGGCCGAGCGCATCCGCGCGCTGCTGGTGACGGGAGAGACGGACGCCTTGTCCTCCACCGCCGAGGCGCTGCTGAACTACGCGGCGCGGGATGATCATCTGCGCCGCGTCATCCGCCCGGCGCTCGAGCGCGGCGAGGTGGTGATTTCCGACCGGTTCATGGATTCCACACGCGCCTATCAGGGCTATGCCGGGGATTGTCCGCTGTCGCTCATCGAGGCGCTGGAGCGCGACGTGGTGGGGGATACGCTGCCGGACGTGACCATCATCCTGGACATCGATCCTGAGGAGGGCTTGCGGCGCACCCATGCGCGGGCTGGCGAACTGCCTTTGCCGGGACCGGAACGGGAAGACCGTTTCGAGCGCTTCGGGCCGGATTTTCACCGGCGTTTGCGGGAGGCCTTTTTGCGCATCGCACGGGAGAACCCGCGGCGCTGCGTGGTCATCGACGCGGCGCGGCCCGTGGATGACGTGGCGGCGGACGTGTGGCGCGCGGTGGCGCCGCTGCTGGAGCGGCTTTCGTCATGAGTTTGGTGGCATGAGCGCGGCGGACGACAGGGTGGAAGAGCGCATCCTGCTGCCCGGCAGGCAGGCGCGGCTGGTGGGCCATGCACGAGCACGGGAAGAGGTGTTGCGCGCCTTTGCCTCGGGCCGCGCGCATCATGCCTGGCTGATTTCCGGCGCGCCCGGCGTGGGCAAGGCCACGCTGGCCTGGCACATAGCGCGGCTGCTGTTGGCCTTTCCCGGGGCGGCGCTGGCCGATGCGCCGGAAGGGGGCGTGCCGGAAGACCATCCGGTGTTTCAGCAAATGGCGGCGCTGGCGCATCCAGACTTCTTTCTGCTGCGGCGCACGCGCGGCAAGAACAAGCGGCTGCGGGCGCAGATGGCGGTGGAGGATGCGCGCGCGCTGGGGCATTTCCTGTCGCTCACCTCGGCCACCGGCGGGCGGCGGGTGGTCATCGTCGATGCGGCGGACGAGATGAACCGCGAAACCGCCAACGCCATTCTGAAGCAACTTGAAGAACCTCCGGCAAATACTTACTTTTTCCTCGTTTCTCATGCGCCAGGGCGGCTTTTGCCGACCATTCGTTCGCGCTGTCTGCACATTCCCTTGTCGCCGCTTTCGGAGACGGAAGTGACGCACGCGCTGGGCGGACTGGCGGCGCTGGAGGACGTGGAGCCGGCGGCGCTGGAGGAGGCCATCGCCATGAGCGGCGGGTCGCCGGGCCGGGCGCTGGATCTGGCCACCAGCAAGGCGCCCGGGCTGTGGCGGGAAGCGGAACGGGTGCTGAGCGGGCAGGGCAGGCCGGAGGTGATTCACCCGCGCATCGGGCAGGCTCTGGCGGCGGCGGAGGCGCGGGCCGATTTTTCCCTGTTCGTTGAGCTGATGGCGCAATGGCTGCATGGGCGGATGAAGGCCGCGGCGCGGGCGGGCGATGCGGCGCGGGCGGCGCGGCTGGCGGAGTTGCTGGCGGAAATGCGCGAGCGCCTGGCCGCGCTGGAGGCGCTGAACCTCGACCGTCGGCAATTTATCGAGGGCATGCTGCACCGCGTGCAGGGCATGGCCGGCACACCTCGGCAGACATTCGTCTGAACCTTCTGTGTCGTTAGTGGCATCAATATACTGGGCGGTTATACCAAGCTGCGCAAAGGTTGACCGCTGAAACCGCCACGCGCCCATCAGGCCCTTGTCTTTCATATTTAGGGGTGGGTGGGGGCGCGGGGCGGTTTCACCGGTCAGGCATTACGCAAAATGGTATAATACGCTTCTTACTGGGGACATAGCGGTTGAAATGCGATTGCCGTAGCTTGCCCGCAATGGACACTTCCTGTAATCCACCGGCATGACCGCGCAACATGAAGAAATCCTCGTCATCGACTTCGGCTCGCAGGTGACGCAGCTTATCGCGCGGCGCATCCGCGAAGCCGGGGTCTATTGCG
>JALVFB010000315.1 GCA_027030295.1 Hyphomicrobiales bacterium | reverse complement strand
CGAAACATTTCAAGGCGTTATGACGCATGCGCACCGGTGCCAGGAAACCACGGTGAAATGAGGGAAAAAACTGAAATGCGTGTGGTTGGCAAGAAGAGCAAACGAAAGAGCTTGTCCGCCCACGGTTTCTTTTCATCATCACCCCGGTTTTTCATCCCTGGCGCGCAGCCGTCGTTCCCTCCCCCTGGCAGGGGGAGGGACAAGGAGGGGGTCGGGCAAGGGACAAATGCGCGTGCCATCAAGGTCTTCCGGTCTGGAGAACATCGCCCGCCCCCTTCCCGGCGCGACGCATCTGCGATGCTGGCGCGCCGGACTCCCCCCTGCCAGGGGGAAGAGGAAGGAACGAGCGCCTCTGACATGTCGTTCCACTCCTCTTCCTGTCATTCCCGCTCCTTTCCTCGTCATCCCCGCCTCCTCCGTCATCCCCGCCTCCTCCGTCATCCCCGCGAAAGCGGGGATCCATTGCCGAGGCAACGGCTTGCTGGATTCCCGCTTTCGCGGGAATGACAGATTTGGATACCTTTTAGGCATTGCTGTCTTTTACATTCACGGAAGCGTCATGCGCGAAATCTGCCTGGACACGGAAACCACCGGCCTCAAGCCCGAGGAAGGCCACCGCGTCATCGAGATCGGCGCCGTGGAGCTGATCGACAAGGTGCCCACGGGCCGCGAATATCACGTCTACATCAACCCCGAGCGTGACGTGCCGCCCGGCGCCGTGGAGGTGCATGGCCTCACCGCAGAGTTCCTGGCCGACAAGCCGCTGTTCGCCGACATCGCGGAAGAGTTCCTCGCCTTCATCGAAGGCGCCACGCTGGTCATCCACAACGCCGAGTTCGACCGCCGCTTCCTGAACGCCGAGCTTGAGCGCCTGGGCCATCCGCTCATCCCACGCGAGCGCTGCGTGGACACGCTGGCCATCGCGCGCGCGAAGTTTCCCGGCGCACCGGCCTCGCTGGACGCCCTGTGCAAGCGCTTCGCCATCGACAATTCCCACCGCGATCTGCACGGCGCCCTCATCGACGCGAAAATCCTCGCCGAGGTCTATCTGGAACTGGTCGGCGGCCGCCAGCGCGCGCTGGGCCTCATGGACATGCCGACGAACGACACCACGTCAGCCACCACCGCGCCGAAATACCCGCCACGCAACCGGCCTTTGCCCTCCCGGCTTGACGACGCCGCCCTGCGCGCCCACGCCGCATTCATCGCCACGCTGGGCGATGCCCCCCTCTGGCGCAAGTGGTTGCCGGCAATGGAGAAGAAGGAAAGGTGAGCGCCAGCCAACTGACGCTCACGCGAACGTAAACTCACGAATCCTCATAACCCGCCTTTTTCTGGAAGAATTTCAGCACGTGGATGCGGCAGGCCGACGCCAGCGAGCGCCCTCCCCGCGCCTTGTCGATGCCGGTCAGCAGCGCGGAAAGCGACATGTTCTGCTCCCGCGCAATGCCCCGCAAGGCCTGCCAGAATTCGTCTTCCAGCGACACGCTGGTGGAATGACCGGCGATCCGCACCGAGCGTTTCACCGGCCGCACCGACTTGCGTTCATTGTCATTGCCCCCGGCCCCGTTACGCACATCAGTCATGGTCCTCACTACTCTGTTGGGGGTTGCACCACGCCACCTCAACTGGGGCCGATCATTTTCTCCGGCCGCACCAGCCGGTCGAATTCCTCCTCCGTCACATAACCAAGACGCACCGCCTCTTCTTTCAGCGTCGTCCCGTTCTCGAAGGCCGCCTTGGCCACTTCCGCCGCCTTGTCATAGCCGATCACCGGCGCCAGCGCGGTGACCAGCATCAGCGAGCGCTCCACGAACCGCGCGATGCGTTCGCGGTTCGGCTCGATACCCTTCAGACAGCGGCAGGTGAAGCTCTTCGCCGCGTCCGCCAGCAGGCGGATGGACTGCAACACGTTGTAGGCGATCACCGGCTTGAAGGCGTTCAGTTCGAAATGCCCCTGCGAACCGGCGAAGGCCACCGTCGTGTGATTGCCCACCACCTGCGCGCACACCATGGTCAGCGCCTCGGCCTGGGTGGGATTCACCTTGCCGGGCATGATGGACGACCCCGGCTCGTTGGCCGGCAGCTTCAGTTCGTAGATGCCGCAGCGCGGCCCGGAACCCAGAAAGCGGATGTCGTTGGCGATCTTGAACAGGCTGGCGGCGATGGTGGAAAGAACGCCCGAAACCTCCACCATGGCGTCATGCGCGGCGATGGCCTCGAACTTGTTGCGCGCGCTGAAGAACGGCAAGCCGGTGACCTCGGCGATGTATTTCGCCACCAGGATGTCGAACCCCTTCTTGGCGTTCAGCCCGGTGCCCACCGCCGTGCCGCCCTGGGCCAGCGCATACAGCCGCTCCATGGCGCCCTTCAGCCGCTCGATGCCCAGCTCCACCTGGGTGCGATAGCCGGAAACCTCCTGCCCCAGCGTCAGCGGCACCGCGTCCATGGTGTGCGTGCGCCCGATCTTGATGATGTCATTCCACGCCACCTCGTGCTGGTGCAGCACTTCGCGCATCTGCTCCAGCGCCGGGATCAGCCGATGGCTGATCTCCTCCACCGCCGCGATGTGCATGGCCGTGGGGATGGTGTCGTTGGAAGACTGCGAGCGGTTCACGTGATCGTTCGGGTGCACCGGATCCTTGCTGCCGATGCGCCCGCCGAGGATCTCGATCGCCCGGTTGGCGATCACCTCGTTGGCGTTCATGTTCGTCTGGGTGCCGGAACCGGTCTGCCACACCACCAGCGGAAAATGCTCGTCCAGCGCGCCTTCCATCACCTCCGTCGCCGCCTGCATGATGGCATGCGCGATGGTCGCGTCCAGGTTCCCCAGTTCCTGATTGCTCTTTGCCGCCGCCCACTTGATGATGCCAAGCGCGCGAACGATCGGGCGCGGCATGCGTTCGCAGCCAATGGGAAAGTTCTGCAGCGCGCGCTGAGTCTGCGCCCCCCAATACTTGCCGGCGGGGATCTGCACCTCTCCGAAGGAGTCGCTTTCGAATCGATATGCGCTCATCATCCCCACCCGGCAGCAAATGACGACTCATCCGGCGGCAGTTGTCCGCGAATGTCACCGTGCTGCGTGCGTCAACCCCTCACAGAACGCCGCTTCCCGACAGTTGCTCCCCCCGCCGCCGGAAAACGAATCCCTGACAAAAAACTCCCCGCCGCATTGTTAGCAATGTTCCACATGCCGGGCAAGCAGCGCCGACGCGGTAAACTATTCATATCGATGTATAAGGATACTACAAAGAAAATATTCAGAATTTTCGAATGTATTTTGGAGAAAAAGTTCCTGTAAATTCATGGCGCGGAGAGCACCAGGCGGCATGCCGGCGGCAACTGCGCCAGCGTGACCGGCCGTTTCGGTTTCGGCTTGCGCGGCCGCGGCTGCGGAATGGGAATGCCATGCCAGAAGCGCCGCGGCTTCTTCCTGCCGCCACCCCACGGCTTGTCGGAATACCAGTAGGCGAGATTCCGCCCGCACCCGGTTCCGTCCGGCTCCTTCGGATCGCCCTGATCCTTGCAATACGTCGCCCCCTTCGGGCAGCGCAGACGCACATGAAAATGATAGTTGTGCCCGTAATAGGGGCGGATTTTCGCCAGCCACGGCCCCATGTCGCCGTTGCGCCGCGCCCAGTCGCACAGATACTTCTTTATCGGCGGATGCACGAAGATGCGCTGCACCTGCGGAAACCGCGCCGCCATGCGCAGCAACATGGCGTGGCGCACGGTGAATCGCTTCGGGTTGATGTGCTTGCGATCCGTTGTCATGAGAATGGCGGAGATGGTTTCGCGCTCCCGCATGGAGAGCACCCGGTTGGGCATCTCCATCAGCCAGATGTCGGCATCCAGCCCGATCTGGTGCGAGGCATGCCCCGAGGTCATCGGCCCGCCGCGCGGCTGCGACAGGTCGCCGATCATCAGCCCGTTCCAGCCGATCTCGCGCTTCGCCTTGCGCGCGAAAGTCTTGAGGAAGCGAATCAGCCTCGGCTGCCCCCAGAAGCGGTTGCGCGAGGGACGCATCACCTGCCAGGCATCCCCCGTCAGCGCCAGCGCCACGTTGCCCGCCGCGCAGCCACGGGAATAGAATCCGATGGGCTGCGGCGCCAGATGGGCCGGCGTTCGCGCCTTGCCGAACAGTTTTTTCGCCGGCGCCTTCAGCAGCGCCGGCGGCATGTCACCGGCAAGTTGCCCGGCCCCGCCCGTCACCGGCAAGACCGCCAGCCAGAGCAGCCCCGCCAGCAGAATCACCGGCAAGGATGTCGAATCAGGTTTTCTTGCGAAAGGCATCCAGAGACACCACCTTCTCGTCCGCCGCCGGCCTTTCCCCGTCCTTCTCTTCCGCCACGGTGGCCTCCGCCGGCCGCTCGCCCAGAGAGGCCGCCGGTGCTTCCGCGTCCACCTCGCCGATGAGCGCCCGCTCCTCTTCCGTCGGCTGACGGAACTGCAAGGCGAACTGCACGTGCGGATCGTAGAAGCCGGTGACGGCGTCGAACGGCACCCGCAGCTTCTCCGGCACCCCGCCAAAGGAAAGTCCCACCTCGAAAGCCTCCGGCAGCACCTTCAGATCCCAGAACTGGTGTTGCAGCACGATGGTCATTTCCTCGGGATACTTTTCCTTCAGCCGCCCGGAAATCCTCAGCTCCGGATGGCGCGTGTCGAAGGCGATATAGAAGTGGTGTTCGCCCGGCAGCCCCTCGCGCTGCACCCGCGCCAGCGCCATGCGCACCACGTGCTTCAGCGCGCTTTCCACCAACAGATCGTAGCGCATCAGGTCATCCACCACCGCGCCGCCGTCACCACCCATTCCCGTCTCGTTGCCCATGTCGAAACCCCGTTCACGAATATCGAATCCGCAACCATCCTACCGCAATGTCCCACGGTGATGGAACCTCGGATTCCCCGGCTCCTGACAACATCTTTTCAATATGAAAACAACATCTTTTTTCAATATAAAACACACCTAATATAAGGCGCCCCTAATATTACTAAAAAGAAAGTCATGTTGCGTCTTGCAATGTGAACCCCCGTCCTATAGCATGGCGCGCATATTCGCCATTGTTAATATGCATGCAAGCGCATCTGCCGGGTGGCATGGGAGGGGAGCATGTCCTGGCGCAGGGTTGGAGGCATCATCGCTGTCTTTGTCGGCGGCCTGGTGTTCGCCGGGCTGTTCAACGTCGGCCTCAGCTATACCAACCGCACCGTGTTCTGCACCTCCTGCCATTCCATGCGGTGGAACAAGGCCGAATGGCGGGAAAGCGAGCATTTCATGAATCACGCCGGCGTGCGCATCGGCTGCGCCAACTGCCATGTGCCCAAACCCTTCCTGCCCAAGATGAAGGCCAAGATTCTCGCCGCCAAGGATGTCTGGCACGAGATTCTCGGCACCATCGACACGAAGGAAAAATTCGAGGCCCGGCGCCTGGAGATGGCGAAACGCGTGTGGGCGCGGCTGAAGGCCTCCGATTCCCGCGAATGCCGCACCTGTCACTCCTGGGAGGCCATGGCGCTGGACGATCAGGACCGCGTGGCGCGCAAGAAGCACGCCCGCGCCCGCGACGAGGGCAAGACCTGCATCGACTGCCACAAGGGGGTGGCGCACGAGCTGCCGGACGAGGAGGACTGAGCGGAGCATGACAACCGTGTCGCGAGGATACGGCGGAATGCGTCGCGGCCTGTCGGGCTGGCCGGCCCCATGGGCTTTGCTGGCGTTGCTGGCCTTTCTCTTCGCCACCCTGATGCCACCGGCGCAGGCCATGGAAGTGCCCCCGGAAAAGATCCTGCCGCCGGAACAGGCCGAACGCGAGTGGAAGAAGGCCGCCCGCCGGCATGTGGATACTTCCGCCGCCGCCCGCGAACTGCGCGAGGCCGCCGCCGTCGGCGATCTGGCCACCGTGCGCCGCCTCGTCGAAAAGCGGAAAGTCTCGCCCGACGCCGCCAACCGCTTCGGCAAGACGCCGCTGATGCTGGCGGTGGAAAACGGCAATGCCATGACGGCGGCCTGGCTGTTGCGCAAGGGCGCGGACGTGAACGCCCGCACGGTGGCCGGCTGCACCGCGCTCACCTTCGCCGCCGACAACAACTATCCGGCCATCATCGCCATGCTGCTGGAGAAAGGCGCCTTCGTGGACGCCCATTCCCGCGCCGGCCACACGCCACTGATGAGCGCCGCGCGTTATGGCAACCTGCCGGCGGTGAAAATGCTGCTCAAGCACGGGGCAGACCCCAATGCCCGCGACAAGCAGAAACGCACCGCCCTGATGCGCGCGGCCAGGGAGGGTCATGAAGAAATCGTGCGGGCGCTGCTCGCCGCCGGTGCCGACCCGAATCTGGCCGACAGGCACGGCACCACCGCGCTGATGCTGGCCGCCGACAACCGCCATTTCAAGGTGGCCGAGATTCTTCTGAAGCACGGCGCGAAAGTGGACGCCCGCGACGAAACCGGCGCCACCGCCCTCATCCGCGCGGCGGAGGCCGATCATCTGCCGGTGGCCGAGGTGTTGCTGAAGCACGGCGCCGACGTGAACGCCCGCGACGAAGAGGGCGAAACCGCCCTGTTCAAGGCCGTGCGCAATGGTTCCGCGCGCATGATGCGCCTGCTGCTGAAGCACGGCGCCGACCCGGCCCTGAAGAACCGCAAGGGCGAAACGCCGCTGGACATCGCCCGGGCGAAGGGCATCGCCAGGGCGGTGAAGCTGCTGGAGCAGGCGCTCGCCCGCGACCAATCGGACAACTGATCTGCCGCCGGCCCGCGCGGCGCGCCCGCCGGCGGCCACCAAACACCCGCCCGCCCCGTTTCCGGGCGGGCGGGATTGTCGAGGCTCTTCGGAGGGAAGGGCCTGAATTTCTCAACCGCAAGAAGGAGGAGACAGATGCCAGGAAGAAAAAGGCATGTTCTGTTGCTGACCGGCCTGGTCCTGGGGCTGGTGGCGACGTCCGCGCAGGCGGGCGACAAGAAGAAGCCGGAGCTGATTTCCGGCGCCGGCGCCCAGATGCTGGCCGCCCAGTGCGACGGCTGTCACGGCCCCAACGGTTCTTCCGGCGGCCCGGCCATTCCCAGCATTGGCGGCAACAATCCCGAATACCTGGTGGAACAGATGAAGGGCTTCGCCTCCGGCGAGATTCCCTCCACCATCATGGGCCGCATCGCCAAGGGCTACACCGAGGACGAAGTGAAGCGCCTGGCCGCCCATTACGGCAAGCAGAAGTGGACGCCGGCGAAGCAGAAGGTCGACGCCGCGGCCGCGAAGGAAGGTGCGAAGCTGCACGAGAAATACTGCGAGAAGTGCCACGAGGAAGGCGGCAGGAAGGCCGACGAGGATGTCGCCATTCTGGCTGGCCAGTGGCTGCCCTATCTGCATTTCACCATGACCGACTTCGTCAGCGGCAAGCGTGAAATGACCAAGAAGATGAAGAAAAAGGTGAAGAAGCTGCTGAAGAGCAAGGGCGAAAAGGGGCTGAACGCCGTTCTCGAATATTACGCCAGCCAGCAGTGATCAGGCACAGGGAAGGAGACAGAACATCATGACGAAGGTCAATCGCAGAACGTTCATCCAGGCCACCGGCGTCGCCGCGGCGGCGGGCGTGGCCGGCATGCCCAACGTGGTGCTGGGCGCATCCAAGAAGGTCGTCGTGGTGGGCGGTGGCCCCGGTGGCGCCACCTGCGCGCGCTATCTGAAGATTTTCGACCCCGGCATCGAGGTCACGCTCATCGAGCCGAACAGGCACTACCACACCTGCTTCATGTCCAACGAGGTGCTGGCGGGCAAGCGCACCATCGAGCAGATCCGCTTCGGCTACGACGGCCTGAAGAAAGCGGGCATCAACGTGGTGCACGACATGGTCACC
>JALVFB010000314.1 GCA_027030295.1 Hyphomicrobiales bacterium | reverse complement strand
CTTTTCCGGTGCGGCACTTTCCGGAGTCGAGTCCGGCATGGCCGCCGGTGCGGCTTGTTCCACTGCCGCCGGCACCGGCGCCTCCGGCGCGCTCTGCTGCCGGTTCAGCAACAGGGCGGCGGCGGAAAGCAACACGATGCCCGCCAGCAACAGGCGCTTGCGCGACCCGCCCGCGGCGGCTCGTTTTTCCGCGTCCTCTGTCGCACCGCGCGCGGGAAGGCGTTCCTTGAGACTGGCGAACAGGCTGCGTTTTCCTGTCTGCGGGGCTTCTTCGATCTGTTCCGCGAAGGGCGCGGAATCCTCGGCCCCGGCTTTCCGCTTGCCGCGCACCCGGCCAAGCACGCTGGCGAACAGGCTGGAGGATCCCGCCTCCTGTTCCTGTTCGCGCTGGGCCGCGGCCAGGGCGGCGCGGCGCGCGGCGGCGATGAAATCTTCTTCCGCCGCACCGGAGCCGGCCGCGGCGGCGGGAGAAACATTTTGCGGCTCCGCGGGGCGGGCGGCAGGCGTTTCGTCCGTCTGCCGCTCCAGCAGCGAAACAACCTCGGCGATTTCCGCCGCATCGATGGCCGCTCCGCCCGCAACCGCGGAAGCATGTCCGCGCGGGTGCGCCTCTGCCATTTCCGGCGCTTCCTCGCCCAGCAGTTCATCGGCCGCATTCTTCGGCGCCGTTTTCGCCGTGGCGGCGGGCGCTTCGGCAACGACCCGAGGCGTATCCCCCGTCGCCTTCTCCTGTTCCTCCAGCGCCAGCAGGCGTTCCACCACCTCGGCCAGGGTCTGATGCATGGCCTCCAGCATTTCCCGGGTGCGTTCGTCGCTCTTCCGGGCGAAGGTTTCCAGCTCGGCCATGCCGGTTTTCAGCGCGGCGATGTCCGCGCCATCGCCACCCCCACCGGCGCCGGCCACCGAATCGCGCAGCGCCGCGATGGCCTGCTCCAGCTGGTCGATACGCCCCATGCCTTCGCCCAGGCTGGCCAGTTGCGCCTCGTGCGCCTTCAGCTTGTCTTCGATCGCCAGCAATGGCTGCCCCAGCGCCTCTTCCACCAGGTTGCGCAGCGCCTGCACCTTTTCCTCCAGCGCCTCCACCCGCGCCGGGTCGCCCTCGCCGGCCGCCGGCAGCTCCGTCAGCAGCGCCTGCAAGTGTTCCTCCAGTCGGGAAAGGTCGCCGCGATCCGCCTTCTGCGCCACCTGTTCGGAAAGCGCCCGCAAATCGTCGCGCATTTTCCCGAGAGCGGCGTCGTCCGGCGCCGCCGGCCGGCTGCGCAGGGCCGCCAGCTCCTGCTGCACCGCGTCCAGCTCCTGGCGCAGTTGCTCGGTCTGCCGCGCGCTGTCCGCCAGGCGCTCCAGCTTCTGCTGCATGCGCTCGACCATTTCGACGATCTGCCGATCGGCCGCGGTCGCCGCCGCAGGCTGGGAGGCGAGCATCTTCTCCACCTGTTGCGGCAACTGATGGGCGATGTCATGCACCGCTTCCACCCGCTGCGCCAGCGCATCCACGCGCTCGTCCACATAGGCGCGCACGTTCTGCGCCCCGCCCATGTCCTGGCGCAATTCCTCCAGCCGCCGGGTGAGCGCCTCGATGCGCTCTTCCAGATGGCTCATGTCGGAAGGCGCGGCGCTGGCGCGGCTGGCCAGCTCTTCCATGCGTTCGTGCAACAGGCCGATGGCTTCCGCCGTGCGCCCTTCGGCCAGCTCCAGGTGTTCCACCAGGTTGTGCAGCGCGGTTTTCAGCTCGGCATAGCCGGGCACTTCTTCCGGTCGTTGGGGCGGCTGCACGTGCTGCGCCTGGTCCAGCCGCGCCGAGAGCTGCTCCAGCCGCCCGGCGATGGTGGCGAGTTGTTCCTGTATGGCGCTTTCGAAATTGCTCATCATGGTGCTGGCCTGCGCTTTCATGGCCTGCTTCTCCCCAGCCTGTGCCAATTCGCTGCCCCGCCCGGCGGTCTGGGCGCGCAACATGGCCTGCAATTGCTCTTCCAGCGCTTGCAGGGCCATGCCGTCATGATTGTCGCGCCCGTCGGCCATTGCCATACTCCTGCTTCGGCTTCGCTCATGTGGCGGCATCTTTCCGGATGCGGCCATATTTCCCACTCACAAACGTTGACAATTAAGGTAAAGAATCGATTAACCGTCCTGCGTGTTGGCTCTTTTCCGCCAATGGAGCATCGGGCGGTGGCAAGGCTCGCCACGCTGGCGAAAGCCTGATTCGGCACCGAAAAGGCGGGGGCAACGGAAGCACGGCGGTCATGTCCGGGGGCGAAACCAGCAAGACGCGACAGACAACCTGGTCCATAGGCGAACTGTGCAGGGAATTCGGGATCACCGCCCGCGCCCTGCGTTTCTATGAACAGAAGGGATTGCTGCAGCCGCAGCGTCGCGGCTGGACGCGTGTCTATGATGCACGCGACCGCCAGCGGTTGCAGACCATCTTGCGCGGCAAGAAGGCGGGGTTCACGCTGGCGGAAATCCGCGAGATGCTGGATCTGCATCACCTGCGCGAGGGCGAGACGGAAAAGATGGAGCGCGCGCTGTTGCGCATGCGCCAGCAGCTGGAGGTGCTGCGCGAGCGGCGGCGGGAAATGGACGAGGCCATCGCCGATTTGCAACGCACCATCGGCATCATCGAGGGCATGCTGAAGGAACGGCGGGGAAGGTGAGGCGCGCCCTCACGCCGGCAACAGCCCGCGGCCGCGCAGCCAGTGCAGGAATGGCAGGATGGGCAGGCCGACGATGGTGAAATAGTCGCCATCGATGCGCTCGAACAGTTGAATGCCCGGCCCTTCCACCTGATAGCACCCCACCGAGGACAGCGCGCGCTCGCCCACTTCGGCCAGGTAGCGCTCCAGGAAGACATCGGAAAAGGCGCGCATGGTCATGGCCGCCGCGTCGCGGTGTCGCCAGACGATCTCGCCCTTCTCCGCCACCGCCAGGGCGCTGATCAGATGATGGGTGCGCCCGCGCAGACGCCGCAGATGGGCGCGCGCCTGTTCCATGTCGCGCGGCTTGGAGAACACCTCGCCATCGACTACCAGGATCTGATCGCCCCCCAGCACCGGCTTTTCGGTGCGACGCGACACCTCCAGCGCCTTCGCCGCCGCCAGTTCATCGGCCAGCAGCGGCAGCTCGTCCGCCCCGTGCGCGCGCAGAAAATCCGCGCGGATGGCCGCCTCGTCCACCCGCGCCGGCAGCACCTCGAAGGAGAGGCCGGCGTTTTCCAGCAGCATGCGCCGCCCGGCGCTGCCCGAACCGAGGACGAAGGTGGCCATGACGCGCGCTCAGGTGTTCATGGAGTCGAAGAACTCGGCGTTGTTCTTGGTCTGGCGCAGCTTGTCCAGCAGGAACTCGATGGCCCCCACCGCGCCCATGGGCTGCAGGATGCGGCGCAGCACATAGGTCTTCTTCAGGATGTCCGGCTCCACCAGCAGCTCCTCCTTGCGCGTGCCGGAGCGCAGGATGTCCATGGCCGGGAACACGCGCTTGTCGGCGATCTTGCGGTCGAGCACGATCTCGGCGTTGCCGGTGCCCTTGAACTCCTCGAAGATCACCTCGTCCATGCGCGAGCCGGTGTCGATGAGCGCGGTGGCGATGATGGTCAGCGAGCCGCCTTCCTCGATGTTGCGCGCCGCGCCAAAGAAGCGCTTCGGCCGTTGCAGCGCGTTGGCGTCCACGCCGCCGGTCAGCACCTTGCCCGAGGACGGCACCACCGTGTTGTAGGCCCGCCCCAGCCGGGTGATGGAATCGAGCAGGATCACCACGTCGCGCTTGTGCTCCACCAGGCGCTTGGCCTTTTCGATGACCATTTCCGCCACCTGCACGTGGCGCGCCGCCGGCTCGTCGAAGGTGGAGGACACCACCTCGCCCTGCACCGAGCGCTGCATGTCGGTCACCTCTTCCGGGCGCTCGTCGATCAGGAGCACGATGAGGTAGACCTCCGGATGGTTGGCGGTGATCGAATGCGCGATGTTCTGCAACAGCACCGTCTTGCCGGTGCGCGGCGGCGCCACGATGAGCGCGCGCTGGCCCTTGCCCAGCGGGGTGACGATGTCGATGACCCGGTGCGACAGATCCTTGATGGTCGGGTCCTCGATCTCCATGCGCAGCCGTTCGTTCGGATACAGCGGGGTGAGGTTGTCGAAGTTGACCTTGAACTTGGCCTTCTCCGGCTCCTCGAAGTTGATCTTGTTGACCTTGATCAGCGCGAAGTAGCGTTCGTTGTCCTTCGGCGAGCGGATTTCGCCCTCCACCGTGTCGCCGGTGCGCAGGTTGAACTTGCGGATCTGGCTGGGCGAGACGTAGATGTCGTCCGGGCCGGGCAGGTAGTTGGAATCCGGCGAACGCAGGAAGCCGAAGCCGTCCTGAAGCACCTCCACCACGCCCTCGCCGATGATGGTGACGTCCTGCTCCGCCAGCTTCTTCAGGATGGCGAACATCAGCTCCTGCTTGCGCATGCCGGCGGCGTTTTCCACCTCCAGCTCCTCGGCCAGGCGCAAAAGCTCGGTGGCGGTCTGCTTTTTCAGGTCATGCAGCCTGATTTCCTTCATGCGCGAAATTTCGGCAACGTCGATCATGATATTCATAATGGGTCCGTGCAAGTCCGTGGCGATCCGTGTTGCGGATGATGTTCAACGAAATTCCCGACCAGGGAAAACCGGTGTCCGAGACGCGCTCCCGCCGGAGATTTCCGGGGGGCGATACCCTGGCAATGTGGACTGGCTGTTGATTGAAGCCGGGTCGGGAAGGCTCACGCCCGATTGCGAAGCGGCGCGAACACGGGATTCATATAGTCCAGAATGAACAAAAATTCAACAAAAGCCCGGGCATGCGGCAAAATGCCCTTTTCCGCATTCAACGATGCGGCGGCGGTTCGTGTGGGCCGCCATCATCCGGCCCGGGGCGAATTTCGATCACCTCCGCCTCGATGATGCGCGCCCCACTTCCCGGCGGTGGGCGGAACAGCACCTTGCCCAGCCACCGGGCCAGCCAGCGCCGCAACGGGGGAATGAGCAGGGCGAAACCGATGGCGTCGGTGACGAAGCCCGGAATCAGCAGCAGAATGCCGGCCAGCAACAGCAGCCCGCCGGCCAGCATGGCGGTGAACGGCTCCCGCCCTTCGGCCATGGCACGCTGGAAATCGGCCAGCGCCAGGAAGCCCTGCAACCGCACCAGCCACACGCCCAGCGCCGCGGTGAACAGGGTGAGCAGGATGGTGGGCAGCGCCCCGATCCTGCCACCGACATGGATGAAGGTGGCGATCTCCACCGCCGGCACGACGATGAACAGCAGGAGGAGAATCAGCAGCAGAGGCATGTTCAGATTCCCGAAATTGCGGCTTGCCGGAAATATGCGCCCGCCGCGCCGCGCATGCAATGGCGTTTGCATCATCCCCCGCGCCTGGGCTATCAGGCGGAAAAGCCGCGAGGAGAATGGTTCATGGCTGATCATCGCTTCGACGTGCTGGGCATCGGCAACGCCATCGTCGATGTGCTGGCCCATGTGGACGAGGAATTCCTCATCCGCCACGATCTGGTGAAAGGGGCCATGCGCCTCATCGACGAGGTTCAGGCCGAGCGCCTGTATGAATCGCTTGGCCCCACCATCGAGCAATCCGGCGGATCGGCGGCCAACACCATCGCCGCGCTGGCCTCCTTCGGCTGCCGGGCGGCCTTCATCGGCAAGGTGAAGGACGACCAGTTGGGCCGGGTGTTCGCCCATGACATCCGCGCCACGGGGGCGCACTTCGACACCCCGCCCGCGGTCGATGGCCCCACCACCGCGCGCTGCCTGGTGCTGATCACGCCCGACGGCGAGCGCACCATGAACACCTGGCTGGGCGCGGCGCAGAACCTCTCGCCGGCGGACATCGACGAGGAACGGGTGGCGGCTTCCGCCATCACCTATCTGGAGGGCTATCTGTGGGATCCGCCGGCGGCCAAGGAGGCCTTTCAGAAGGCGGCCGACATCGCGCGGCAGGCCGGGCGCAAGGTGGCGCTATCGCTCTCCGATTCCTTTTGCGTGGACAGGCACCGCGAGAGCTTCCTCGAGCTGATTCGCACCTCGGTGGACATCCTGTTCGCCAACGAGGCGGAGATAAAGGCCCTCTATCAGGTGAGCAACTTCAACGACGCCATGCACGCGGTGCGCAAGGACTGTCCGCTCGCCGTGCTCACCCGCTCCGCCGCCGGCTCCGTCGTCGCCCTGCCGGACGATGTGCACGTCATCGAAGCCCATCCGGTGAGCCACGTGGAGGATGCCACCGGCGCCGGCGATCTGTTCGCCGCCGGCTTTCTGGCCGGGCACGCGCGTGGGCTGGACTTGCCGGATGCGGCGCGGCTGGGCGCTCTGGCGGCGGCGGAAATCATCCGGCAGATGGGCGCCCGCGCCACCCGCCCGTTCCACGAGGTGGCGCGCGAAAACGGCTTTCATCATTTCTGAGACACCAAAGCGGAATGACGCCATGAACGAGGCTCCCACGCCACCGCGGGCGGAAAAGCGCCCGCTGAAGAGCATGCATCACGGCATCGAGCGGGTGGACGACTACGCCTGGCTGCGGGCGGAAAACTGGCGGGAGGTGCTGCGGAATCCCGAGGCCCTGCCCGCCGACATTCGCGCCTGGCTGGAAGCGGAAAACGCCTACTGCGCGGCCATGATGGCCGACACGGAGGCGTTTCAGGAACGGCTGTTCGAGGAGATGAAGGCGCGCATCAGGGACGACGACGAGCAGGTGCCGCAGCCGGATGGGCCTTATGCCTATCGCTTTCGCTACCTGCCCGGCGCCCAGCATCCGCGCTATGTGCGCACCCCGCGCGAAGGCGGCGCGGAAGAGGTGCTGGTGGATCTAAACGCGGAGGCGCAGGGACATGCCTATTTCGACTGGGCCGGCGTGGCCCATGCGCCGGATCACCGTCTGCTGGCGTGGACGGCGGACTATCAGGGGTCGGAATATTACCGCCTGCGCATCCGCGACCTGGAAACGGGCGAGGACATCGAAACCATCGACAACACCGCCGGCGACGTGGTGTGGGCGGAGGATGGGAAGCACCTGTTCTACACCCGGCTGGACGACAACCACCGCCCGCGCTTCGTCTATCGCCACGAGCTGGGCGCCGATCCGGCCACCGATGAACTGATCTACGAAGAACCCGACGCCGGCTTCTTCGTCCACCTGGACAAGACATCCTCGCGCAATTTCGTGGTCATTCACGCCGGCGATCACGAAACCACCGAAGTGCGCCTGATCGACGCCAAAGACGCCGCCGCCGCACCGCTGCTGGTGGCGGAGCGCGAAAGGGGGGTGGAGTATTTCGTGGACGAAAACGGCGGCACCCTGTTCATCCGCACCAACGCCGACGGCGCGGAGGACTACAAGATCGCCATCGCCCCGGCGGTCACCCCGGGCCGCGAGCACTGGCGCGATCTGGTGGGCCACGTGCCGGGCACGCTCATCATCGGCCACTGGCTGTTCGCCGGGCACATGGCGCGCCTGCAACGGGAAAACGCCCTCCCGGCCATCGTCATCACCGATCTCGCCACCGGCCGCGAGCACGAGATCGCCTTTTCCGAACAGGCCTACGAGCTGGGCGTGGTGCCGGGCTTCGAGTTCGACACCACGACGCTGCGCTTCACCTTCTCATCACCCGCCACCCCACGGCGCACCTATGATTACGACATGGCCACGCGCGAGCGGGTGCTGCGCAAGGAGCAGGAGGTGCCCTCCGGCCACGACCCGGCGGATTACGAGGTGCGGCGCATCTTCGCCCCCGCGCACGATGGCGAGCAAATCCCCGTCACCCTGCTGTGGCACCGGGATACGCCGCTGGACGGCGCCGCGCCGCTGTGGCTCTATGGCTATGGCGCCTATGGCTACGCCGTTCCGGCG
>JALVFB010000313.1 GCA_027030295.1 Hyphomicrobiales bacterium | reverse complement strand
CTCGTTCTGTTCGATGGCGATGGCGTGCGCCGTATGGCCGCTCATGCGCAGCCATTCGATGGCCACGCTGCCGCACCCGGCGCCCACGTCCCACAACAGCGTGCGCGCGCGCGGCATCAGCGCGTTCACGGTGATCGCCCGCACCGGCGCCCTGGTGATCTGACCGTCGTGCGCGAAGCATTCCTCCGCCAGGCCGGCCGCGCGTGAACAGGCCAGCGGATGGAAGTCATGCTCCGGGTCGGCATAGCGGCAGTCCAGCGCGATCACGTGCGGCTTCGAGAGCACCGCGTCATCGAAGGTTTCCGCCTCGTCCACCGTCAGCTGGTGAATTTCCTCGTCCGCCCCGCCCAGGTCGGCCAGCACGAAGATGCGGCTGCCCAGCAGGTTGCGCCGGCGCAGGCGCTCGGCCACCCGCTTGAGCGTATTCGGCTCCGTCAGCAGGAAGATGCGCGTGCGCTCCACCAGCAGGGGCTCCAGCGCCCGCGTCTGCCGCCCGTGCAGCGAGATCTTGAAGATGTCCTGCTCCGGCCAGCCCAGCCGCGCCGCCGCCAGGGCGAAGGCGGAAGGGGTTGGCCAGGCCTCTATCTCTTCGGGCCGGAAATGCTGCGCCAGCACCGCGCCGACGCCATAATAGAAGGGGTTGCCCGTGGCCAGCACCGCCACCCGCCGCCCGGCCTCGCGCTCGGCGCGGATTTCATCCACCATGGCGTTGAACGGCACCGGCCAGGTGCGCACTTTCGCCTGCAGGGGTGGGGGCAGCAATTTCGCCAGGCGGTTGGAGGTATAGATGATGTCCGCCGCGAACAGCGCCCGCGCGGCGGCGACGGACAGGCTGTCCATGCCCGCCGCGCCCATGCCGATGATGGCGAGGGGATTTTCATGTCTGGTGCGTTTCAACATGTCATGTCGTGCCGTAGCCTTGTTATTTCATCATCCGGCACGATTGCGGCGCCATTGCAGCAGAATGGCGTTCATGGCGGCCGCCGCCATGCCGGCGCCCCCGGCACGTCCCAAGAGGGTTGCCCCCTTGATTCCGCGTTGCAGGAGCAGATGCAACCTCTCCTTGGATTCTGTAGCACCGATGAAGCCTACGGGAAAACCAAGGATTGCAGCAGGGAAAGAATCCTCCCGCTCCAGTCGGTCAAGAAGCTGAAAGAGTGCCGTTGGCGCATTTCCGATGATACAGATTGAACTTTCTGATTGTATGTTCCAAGAAGTCACACTCGCTGCGGTTAAAGTTGTATGATTTTCTCTTGCCAGTTTTTTCGTCTTCGGCGCGTGCAACAGGCAGCGCAGGCGCACGCCATCGGGCAGCAGGCGGCGCATGATGCCGGCCCGGGTCATTTCCGTGTCCACGTAGATGGCGCAGCCCGCATCCAGCGCCGCCTCGACCGCCGCCTGCAACCCCGGAGAGATGCGGATGTTCGGCGCCAGTTCCGGCAGCCCGCAGGCGTGGATGATGCGCGCCGCGATGTGCCGCTCCGTTTCCGGCAGGTGGGTAAGGTCGCACTCCTCGGCGATCCGCGCGAAGGAGCGGCGATAAATCTCCTCCGGATCGGACAGCCAGCCGCCATTGTCCTCGCCGCTCATGCGCCGGGATCCTTCTTCAGCGTGCGCGGCCCCAGCGGATGGTCGGCGTGCGGGTAGGGCGCGTGATGATGGTGATGATCGTGGTCGTGATGATGGTCATGATCGTGGTGATGATGCCCCGTGCCCACGCCCTCGACGTGGTGATGATGGCTCATTTGCGGCTCGCCCACCTGGTGCTCGAAACCCGGCACCTGTTCGCGATACTTGCACAGGCCGCAGTTCATCGCCGGACTGCCGTGTTCCAGCTCAATCGCCCGTTCGATGAAGGTGTCCACCAGCAGCGGATGATCGTTCAGATATTCCGCCTTCACGAATTGCACCCCCGGATGCGCCGCCGCCACCTCGTCCACGGAGTCGTGGATGCGG
>JALVFB010000312.1 GCA_027030295.1 Hyphomicrobiales bacterium | reverse complement strand
TCGCCCGTCTCCGGATGTTTGCCCACCTCCCGCGGCAGGGAAAGCAGTTGCAGCGCCGTTTCCAGATCGACGCTTTCCGGGTCCATCCCCTTCGGGATGGACACGCGCTTCGGTTTCTCCTCCGCGTCGTCGTCGCCCAGCTGCACATAGGGGCCGAAGCGCCCCTGCTTCCGCCACACGTCCAGCCCTGTTTCCGGGTCCGTGCCCAGCAGCACGTCGCCGCTTTCCGCCGCCTGTTCCGCGCCGCCTTCCGCGCCCTCGCCGGCCAGCGGGCGGGTATAGCGGCATTCGGGATAGTTGGAGCAGCCGATGAAGGCGCCATAGCGCCCCACCTTCAGCGACAAGGTGCCGGTGCCGCAGGCCGGGCAGGTGCGGTCGATGGTGCCATCCGGCCGGCGTGGAAAGATGTAGGGCCCCAGGTGTTCGTTCAGCGCCTCCAGCACCTCCGTCATGCGCAAGCCTTGCGCGCTCTCCACCGCCCGCCTGAACTCCGTCCAGAAATCGCGCAGCAATTGCTTCCAGTTTTCCTCGCCGCGCGCGATGCGGTCGAGCTTGTCCTCCAGCGAGGCGGTGAAGTCATAGGCCACGTATTCCGGAAAGAAGTTCTCCAGAAAGGCCGTCACCAGCCGCCCCCGGTCTTCCGGCACCAGCCGCTTCTTCTCCAGCCGCACGTAGCCGCGGTCGCGCAGCGTCTGCAGGATGCTGGCATAGGTGGAAGGCCGGCCGATGCCCAGCTCCTCCAGCTTCTTCACCAGAGAGGCCTCGGTATAGCGCGGCGGCGGCTCGGTGAAGTGCTGCTTCGCCTCCACCTTCTCCACCGTCAATGCCTCGCCTTCCTTCACCGGCGGCAGGATGCGCGTCTCGTCATTTTCCGGCTCGTCATCAGTGCCTTCCTGATAGAGCTTCAGAAAGCCGTCGAATTGCTGCACCTGCCCGGTAGCACGGGTGGTATAGGTGCGCCCGTCCGTGCCCTCGGCGCGGATGTCAACGGTGGTGCGCAGAAACTCCGCCGGCTGCATCTGCGAGGCCAGCGTGCGCTTCCAGATCAGCTCGTAGAGCCGCAGTTGATCATCGTCCAGATAGGCCTTCACATCCTCCGGCGCCCGCGCCGGATCGGTGGGGCGGATGGCCTCGTGCGCTTCCTGCGCGTTGCGCACCTTCGTCTTGTATTGCCGGGGCTTGGCCGGCAGGTAGCGATCGCCGAAGCGCGCCGCGATGGCCCGCCGCGCCGCCTCGATGCCCTCCGGCGCCATGTTCACCGCGTCCGTGCGCATGTAGGTGATCAGCCCCACCGTCTCGCCGCCCAGATCGACGCCTTCGTAGAGCTTTTGCGCCACCCGCATGGTGTGCTGCGGCGAGAATCCCAGCTTGCGCGAGGCCTCCTGTTGCAGGGTGGAGGTGGTGAACGGCGGCGGCGGATTGCGCTTCACCGGCTTCTGGCTCACCTTCTCCACCACGTGCGGCGCGCTCGTGAGCGCCTGACGGATGGCCTCGGCCTCCTCGCCGGTGCGGATGGCCAGCTTGTCCAGCTTCTTGCCGTCGACGGCGACCAGTCGCGCCGGCAGCGCCTTGTCCTGGACGGTGCGCAGGTGCTCGTGGATCGTCCAGTATTCCTGCGGCACGAACCGCTCGATTTCGCGTTCGCGCTCGTCCACCAGCCGCAGCGCCACCGACTGCACGCGCCCCGCAGACTTCGCGCCCGGCAGCTTGCGCCACAGCACCGGCGAGAGGTTGAACCCCACCAGATAGTCCAGCGCCCGGCGCGCCAGATAGGCCTCCACCAGGTGCTCGTCCAGCCCGCGCGGATGGGCCATCGCCTCGCGAATGGCCGCCGGGGTGATGGCGTGAAACACCACCCGCGCCACGTCCTTGTCGTTCAGCACGCCCTTTCGCCTGAGAATTTCCAGCACGTGCCAGGAAATGGCCTCGCCCTCGCGGTCGGGGTCGGTGGCGAGAATGAGC
>JALVFB010000311.1 GCA_027030295.1 Hyphomicrobiales bacterium | reverse complement strand
CAAAACGCTCGAGATGTTGCACGCGCTGGCCGAAGGCGGCTGGGTGGAATGGTCCGTGGCCGAGGAACTGTCGAAAGCCTATGTGCGGCTGCGCACCTGGGAGCACCGGCTGCAAATGATCAACGACCTGCAAACGCACACCCTGCCCTCTTCCGAGGAGGAGCTGGAGCGGTTCGCACGTTTTGCCGGATACGAGTCGCGCGCGGCGTTCGATAAGGAAGCGCGGGCCACGTTCACCACCGTGCAGAGGCATTACGACGCCCTGTTCGCCGAGGCCACGGAGGGCGAGGAAGCCGCCTGGCTGGGCGCGCTGCTGGCGGAAGAGCCGGGGGAGGAAGCGCTGGCGGAGCTGGCGCGGCTGGGCTTTTCCCGCCCGCAGGTGGTGGCGGAAACGGTGCGGCAATGGTTCGCCGGGCATCATGCGGCAATGCGTTCGGAACGGGCGCGGGAGCGGCTGCAAACGGTGCTGCCGGCGCTGTTGCGGTGCATGGGGGAAACGGGCGAGGCGGACGCGGCGCTGGCGGCCTTCGATCGCTTCCTGAAAGGGCTGCCGGCGGGGTTGCAATTGTTCTCGCTGCTGGCGGCCAATCCGCACCTGATGGAGCTGCTGCTGCTCATTCTCGGCTCGGCGCCGGTGCTGGCGGATGAACTCACGCGGCGGCCCCGGCTGTTCGAGGCGCTCATCGAGGGCGAGCTGAGCGGCAAGGCGCGCGCCCGGGAGGAGCATGCCGAGGCGCTCGCCCGCTTCGCCCGCCGCGACCTGCCCTACGAGGAAATTCTCGACCGGGCGCGCATCTACGTCTCCGATCAGAAATTCATCATCGGCACGCGGCTGATCGCGGAAACCATCGACGAGCGCGAGGCGGAAGCGGCCTACACGGCGCTGGCGGAAGCGGCGCTGGCGCACATGCTCGGCGTGGTGTGGGCGGAGATGGCGCGCCAGCACGGGGAAGTGCCCGGAGGGCGCTCGGCCATCCTGGCCATGGGCAAGCTGGGAAGCCGGGAGATGACGCATACCTCCGACCTGGACCTGATCGTGATTCACGACTTTCCGCCGAAGGCTGGGGTCTCGGAGCCGGTGGAGGGCGCGGGAGAGGGACGCATCCGTCCGCTGTCGCCTTCGGTGTGGTTCACGCGGCTGACGAAGCGGCTGGTGACAGCGCTCACCGCGCCAACGGCGGAAGGCGTGCTCTATGAGGTGGACATGCGGTTGCGCCCTTCCGGATCGCAGGGGCCGGTGGCGACGCATATCGAAAGTTTCACCCGCTATCAGGCGGAACAGGCGTGGCTGTGGGAGCATCTGGCGCTGACCCGGGCGCGGCCGGTGGCGGGCGACGAGGCGCTGTGTGCGCGCATCGATGCGGTGGTGGAAGATACCGTGCGGCGGCGGCGCACACCGGAAGAGGTGCGCACGGCGGTGGCGGACATGCGCCAGCGCATCCTGCGCGAAAAGCCCCCCGTGAACGCCTGGGACATCAAGACCGGTGAAGGCGGGCTGATCGACGTGGAGTTCATCGCCCAGGGGTTGGTGCTGATGCATGCCCATGCGCATCCTGAGATCGTCCGACGCAATACGCATGCGGTGTTGCGGGCGCTGCTGGGAGCGGAGCTGCTGGATGCGGCGGACGGCGACGTGCTGCTGCGAGCGGTGAGATTGTATCACCGGCTGATGCATGCGGAACGGCTGTGCATGCGGGCGGGTGAAAAGGTGAAGGCGGATACGTTGCCGGCGGGGGTGGCGCGCATTCTGGCGCGAGCGGTGGAAGCGCCGGATCTGGAACGGGCGCGGGCGGAAATCGAGGATGCGCGGGCGCAGGTGGCGGCGGTGTTCGAACGGCTGATGGGGGCGGACACGGAAGAGGAACAGGCAACATGAAAAACGCCCTCCCCCGCCGGAGCGGGAGAGGGCTTCTTGCGAGGGGAGGGAGGGGAAGCCTATTTCTTCTTCAGCGGCAGGGCCACGAA
>JALVFB010000310.1 GCA_027030295.1 Hyphomicrobiales bacterium | reverse complement strand
CGCCGGAGCAATACGACATCATTCTGAAGCGCGGCGCGCGACTGGACGAACAGGTGCGGGGCAACGGCCTGGGCCTGGCCATCGTTCACGACATCGTGCAGTCCTATGGCTATGCCTTGCGCTTCTTCTCCTCGGAGATGGGCGGGCTGGGCGTATGCATCATCTTCGCCGAACGATGATGAAGATGAACACGCGCCTGCCGCGTGAAAGGGAAGCGCCTTCCCATGCGGGGAAGGCGCGCCATTCATGTCCGGCCTTGCACAACACTCATACCGGGTTGCATAAAGAACCACCCACCGCCCCGCGCCCTCACCCAACCCCCAAATTATGAAAAACAAGGGCTTGGGTGGGGGCGCGGGGCGGTTTCACCGGTCAGTCTTTGCGCAAACTGGTATCATCTCTCCGGTTTCAGCACTACCCGCCTGAGCACGCGCCCGCGCCGCGCGTCCAGCACGATGATCTCGCGCCCGCCGTCCGCGCGCCGCAAGCGCAGCGCCAGCACGTTGCCGGAAAGGCGCATGTCCTCCACCACCGCGCCCTCCGGCGCCGGAAGCGTCATCACCGCGCCCGGCGGCAATCCGCGCGCCGCCCCGCCACCGCGCAATGTCACCGCCGCCAGCAGCGCCCCCAGCCCCAGCACGATGAGCACGCCAAGGCCGATGACCACCGCCTTCAACACCCGTATCTGCCGCTGTTCGGCTTCCGAAAGCGGCGCCACATCTCCCGCCGCGTCGGTTGCCTTTTGCCCGTCCGCGTGCTCCATTGCCGCCATGACCGAAACTCCCGCCGAACAGCACCGTTTCATCGTCGAGGAAGACGAGGCGGGCCAGCGCCTCGACCGCTTTCTCGCCGCGCGCCTGCCGGAAATATCGCGCAGCCGCCTGCAATCCCTCATCGCAGAGGGCCGCGTGCGGGTCAATGGCACGCCCGCCACGCGGCCCGCGCGCAAGGTCGCCGCCGGTGAGAAAGTGGCGCTGGAGCTGCCCCCGCCGCAGCCACCGGAGCTGACGCCGGAGGACATCCCGCTCGACATCGCGTTCGAAGACGAGCACCTCATCGTGCTGAACAAGCCCGCCGGGCTGGTGGTGCACCCCGCCGCCGGGCACGCCGGCGGCACGCTGGTGAACGCCCTGCTCCACCATGTGGAGAAGACCGGCGGCAAACTCTCCGGCATTGGCGGCGTCGAGCGCCCCGGCATCGTCCACCGGCTGGACAAGGACACCTCCGGCCTGCTCGTCATCGCCAAGACGGAAGCCGCGCACAAACACTTGAGCGAACAATTCGCCGCCCACGGCCGCGACGGGCGGCTGCACCGCGCCTATCTGGCGCTGGCCTGGGGCGCGCCGCGCCTGCCCACCGGCGCCATCGACGCGCCCATCGGCCGCCACCCGAAGGACCGCACCCGCATGGCCGTGCGCCACCACGACGAGTCCGCCCGCGCGGCCATCACCCACTACGAAGTGCTGGAGACATTTCTACCCGGCGTCGAACGCCCCGCCGCCTCGCTCCTGCGCTGCACGCTGGAAACCGGCCGCACCCACCAGATCCGCGTGCATCTGGCGCACATCGGCCACCCGGTCATGGGCGACCCGCTCTATGCCCGCGCGCACGCCGCCTCCGCCAACCGCCTGCCGGAAGAAGCCCGCGCCGCCCTCGCCGCGCTGAACCGCCAGGCCCTGCACGCCGCCGAGCTGGGCTTCGTCCATCCGGCCACCGGCGAGCGGATGCGTTTCACCGCCCCGCCGCCACAGGACTTCCAACGCCTGTTGCAGGCCCTGAAAGAAATGTCCGCCACCTGAGCGGCCGGGCGGTAATCATACCAAGATGCATAAAGAACCACCCACCGCTCCGCGCCCCCGTTTTTCCCGTCACCCCGGCGAAAGCCGGGGTCTCGTGCCGCAACCTCATGCGCTTGCAGCTCGAGATTCCGGCTTTCGCCGGAATGACGTATTGAATTCGAGCGGTG
>JALVFB010000309.1 GCA_027030295.1 Hyphomicrobiales bacterium | reverse complement strand
GATTGTTCTCCGAGCTGATGGGCGACACGGTGGAGGCGCGGCGCGAGTTCATTCGCGAGAACGCGCTGAACGTGGCGAATCTGGATGTGTGAAGCCAGTGGATCACCCACCACCCCGCCCTCGCTTGCCCCCAGATTATGAGCGAGGGCCTGGGTGGGGGGCGGCTTCACCGGTCAACCATTGCGCAGCCTGACACGATTTCGTCCGCCCCCGACATCGGCACGCCTTCATCTATCGGCGAGCGGCTTGTCGTCATCGTCTTCGAGGATGCGCAGCGCCTCGCCTTCCAGATCGTCATACTGGCCGGATCTGAGCGACCAGATGAAGGCGCCCAGCCCGATGAGGCTCATCAACAGCGCCAGCGGGATGAGAAAGAGAATGACGTTCATGCCGCCTTCTTCCTTTGCTCCGGTTCCTGCAACGCCGTTTCCGTGACCAGGGCGAAGCTCTTCCTCAGTCGGTGCTCGACGAGATTCAATCTCAGCGCATTGCCGACCACCACGATGGACGAGGTCGACATGGCGATGGCCGCGAACAGCGGCGTGGCATGGCCCAGCATGGCCACCGGCACGGCCACGGCATTATAGATGAGCGCGAGGGTGAAGTTCTGCAACATCAGCCGCCGCGCCCTTTTCGCCACCTGGCAGGCATACCAGACCGGATGCAGCGATTCGGACAGGAACACCAGCTGCGCGGCGGTGCGGCCAATGTCGCTGGCGGTGGACGGGGCCATGGACACGTGCCCGGCCGCCAGCGCGGGGGCGTCGTTGATGCCATCGCCCACCATGAGCACCTTCGCCCCGGCCTTCGTCAGCCCCTCGACGTAAGCCAGCTTTTCCTGCGGCGCGCAGCGGGCCTTGTAATGCTCGATGCCGGCCTCGCGGGCAATGGCGCGCACGGGGCCTTCGCCGTCGCCGGAGAGCATCTCCACTTTCAGGCCCATTTCCTTGAGCTTCGCGATGGTTTCGCGTGCATGCGGGCGTAAACTGTCGGTGAAGGTGAAGACCACCGGCTTCCGCCCCTCGATGGCGAGCGCCAGTTGCGGCATGTCGGATTCTTCCGCTTGTTCGACGCCGCAGAAGTCGGGCGAGCCGAGGCGCACCCGCCTGCCCTGCCAGCGGCCCTGAAGCCCCCGCCCCGGCCGTTCCTCGATATCGGAGACGAAAGCCGGCGAGATGCCGCGTTCGTTCACCGCCTCAACAATGGCCTTCGACAGCGGGTGCGCGGAGCCTTGCGCCAGCCCGGCCGCGATCGCCAGGGCCTCGGTGGATACGGGGCCGGTGTCCAGCAGTTTCAGCTTGCCCAGCGTGAGAGTGCCGGTCTTGTCGAAGATGACGGTGTCCACCTCCGCCAGCCTTTCCAGCGCGCCGCCGTCCTTGACCATGGTGCCGGCGCGGAACAGCACGCCGGCGGCCACCACCTGCACCGCCGGCACCGCCAGGCCCAGGGCGCACGGGCAGGTGATGATGAGCACGGAAATGGCGTGCAGCAGCGAGACTGGCCAGTTGAAACCGGTCACGTAAAGCCAGCCGCCAAGCGTCAGACCCGCCGCGATGTGCACCGCCGGGGCGTAATAGCCGGCCAGCCGGTCGGCCAGGCGCACATAGGCCGAGCGGCTCTTTTCGGCGGCGGCCATGAGGCGGATCATCTCGGCCAGGAACGTGTCGTCGCCGGCGGCCAGCAGGCGGATGGTGAGCGGGCCGGTGAGATTCACCGCGCCGGCATAGACCTTCGCCCCCTCGGCCACGCGCTCAGGATTCGATTCGCCGGTGATGACGGACATGTCCACGTCGGAAGCGCCCTTTTCCACATAGCCGTCCACGGGAATGTGCTCGCCGGGCGCAACGTGCACCAGCATGCCGGGTTTCAGCTCCGATATTGGCAGGAAGCGGCGCCTGCCGTCCTCGCCGATGACGGTGGCGCCTTCGGCCGACAGGGCCATGAGCTGGGTGACGGCGGAACGCGCCCGCG
>JALVFB010000308.1 GCA_027030295.1 Hyphomicrobiales bacterium | reverse complement strand
ATAGGGCAGCCGCGCCAACTCCCGCGCCAGCCCGTTGGGGGCGCCCAGGCGACGGAATTCCTCGCGGCGGATGCGCAGCCGCTCACGCGCATGCGCCGTCGCCACCTTCGCAAGCCTGCCGGCCAGCCACCGCACCACCGGCGCATGACGCGCCAAGATGGTGGCGATGTCGGCCTTGAGCGCATCATGGCGCAATAGCCACAGCACGGCGCGGCGCAGGGCGTGGCGCACGTCAAGATACATGCGCAGCTGATCGGCACTGCGCACGCGGTTGTCCAGCCGGTCGATGGCGGCAACCAACTCGGCGATGCCGAACAGCTCCATGGCCACGGCATGGGCGGTGGCGATGGCGCGCACGCCGCGCCCGGTCTCTTCCGCCAGCCGCGCGAGATAGGCCGGGCCGCCGAGATTGACCATGTCGTTGCCCAGCCGGTTGGCGATGATCTCGCGGCGCAGCCGGTGATGATCGATGTCTTCGGCGAAGGCTTCGCGCATGGGCGTGGGGAAATAGGCGTGCAGCCGCGCCGTCAGGAACGGGTCATCCACCACGCCGCATTCCAGCAGATCGTCGAACAGCACGATCTTGGCCCACGACATGAGCACGGCGATCTCGGGCCGGGTAAAGCCCTCGCCACGCTTCAGCCGCGCCGTCAGCTCGGCATCGCCCGGCAAATCCTCGAGCTTGCGATCCAGCACCCCGCGCGCTTCCAGCGCCTGCATCAGGTGGCGCAGCTCCTCCGCATCCCCTTCCGCCCGGGTGAGCGAAATGCACAGGGATTGCCGGTAGTTGTTGGCCAGCACCAGCTTCGTGACCTCGGGCTCCATGGCGAACAGCAGCCGGTTGCGCTCTTCGCGCGTCAACCGCCCGGCGCGCTCGGCATTGGCGAGGGCGATCTTGATGTTCACTTCCACGTCGGAGCAGTTCACGCCGGCGGAATTGTCGATGGCGTCCATGTTCACCCGGCCACCGGCAAGGGCGTATTCGATGCGCGCCTTCTGCGTCATGCCCAGATTGGCGCCCTCGCCCACCACCTTCACCTTCAGTTCCGGCGCGGTGATGCGGATGGCGTCATTGGCCGGGTCGCCGACGTCGGCGTCGCGCTCTGACGTGGCCCGCACGAAGGTGCCGATGCCGCCGAACCACAAGAGATCGGCGGGCATCTTCAGGATGGCGCGAATCAGCTCATCAGGCGTCAGCGCGTCCGCCTGCACGCCCAGCATCGCCTTCACCTGCGGGGAGAGCGGCACGCTCTTGGCCTTGCGCGAGAAAACGCCACCGCCGTCCGAGATTTTCGACCGGTCATAGTCTTGCCAGCTGGAGCGGGGCAGGCGGAACAGACGCCTGCGTTCGGCATGAGCAGCCTTGATGTCCGGGTCGGGATCGAGGAAGATGTCGCGGTGGTCGAAGGCGGCGAGCAGGCGGATGTTGGGCTGGATGAGCATGCCGTTGCCGAACACGTCGCCGGACATGTCGCCGATGCCAATGACGGAAATGGGCGTCTTGTCGATGTCGATGTCCATCTCCTGGAAATGCCGGCGCACGCACACCCAGGCGCCACGTGCGGTGATGCCCATCTTCTTGTGGTCGTAGCCGGCCGAGCCGCCGGAAGCGAAGGCATCGTCCAGCCAGAAGCGGCGCCGCCGCGCCAGGGAATTGGCAAGATCGGAAAAGGTGGCCGTGCCCTTGTCCGCCGCCACCACGAGATAGGGATCGTCGCCATCGTGCCGCACCACGCGCTTCGGTGGCGCGACCTTTCCATCGACTATGTTGTCGGTGAGATCGAGCAGGGTGGCGATGAAGCGGGCATAGGCCGCCTCGCCCGCCTTGCGCGCCGCATCGCGCGCCGATGCGTCCGGCGCGTCTATCAGGGCGGCGGCGTTGCGCACCACGAAGCCGCCCTTCGCCCCCACCGGCACGATGACGGCGTTCTTCACCGTCTGCGCCTTCATCAGGCCGAGGATTTCCGTGCGGAA
>JALVFB010000307.1 GCA_027030295.1 Hyphomicrobiales bacterium | reverse complement strand
CCGACTGGAAGGAACTCTTCGACGCGGGCAAGACGGACAAGACCTGTCAAGACTGCCACATGCCACTGATTCCCGGCAAGGCCCGTGCCGCCGAGGACGCTCCCTTGCGCGAAGGGCTGCGCCACCATGTGTTCATTGGCGCGCGCGATGCCGAAATGCGGAAAAAGGCGTTGCGGCTGGAGCTGAAGGGATACGTGAAGGACGGCAAGCTGGTCGTTGATACGATAGTGGAAAACATCGGCGCCGCCCACACGGTGCCGGCCAGCGCGCCCATCCGCAACGTGATCCTGAAGATCGACGCGGTGGACGAGAACGGCAAGCCGCTGCCCTGGGCCGGGGGCAAGAAGGGCCTGCTGCCGCCGCTGGCCGGCATGGGCAACCCGAAGACGGGCGAGAAGGGTCCACGCGACTGGGCCGGGCTGCCGGGCAAGATGTATGCGAAGGTTTATCGCAGCGCCGTGGTGCCGAAGCTGGGCAGGCCGCTGGTGGGCGTCGGTGGTTTCGCGGCCGAGGCAGAAGTCTTCAACACGCTGTTGCAATACAGGAAACCGGACCACGCGCAATTCGCCTTCCATGTGCCCGAGGGCGTGAAGATGGTGAAGGTGAAGGCGAGGCTGGTCTATCGCTGGGCCTACAAGCCGCTGGCCGACCGCAAGGGCTGGAACATGCCCGACCTGCCGATGACGGAGAAGGAGATCAGGCTGAACATTGGCGACTAGCGGGTGAGCCGGCGCATCCGGCGCCGGAAAGGCAACAGCCTCTCCTCGCGGAATGCATGAAGCACCGCCGCACATTCCTGTGTTCCGGCAGTGGCCGATTCATCTTGCGTTCAATATCCTGTTGCCAAGCGAGCGGCACAGGCCCAATGCGCCATCCGCCATCTGAATGGGGCCGGCCAGCCGCTTCAGCCACGTCTCGCCCCGGCGCAGCGCCTTGTCCAGCGCCGCCATGGTCTTCGCCAGGCCGGGATCGTCGTCATCGACCCAGGCGCGCAGGGTCTTCAGCCACACCAGCTCAAGCCCGGCGGTCTTCACGCAGCCCTCCACGCCCGGCTTCTCCAGTCCGGCGGCGGCCAGCATCCAGCGTCGTGAAACGAGCGCGCCGGGCGCCAGCAGCGGACAGTCCGCCAGCACCGCGGCGGGTTGTTCCAGCAGGCGGCGCACCGCCGCGCGCCAGGGCGCGAGCAGCTCCAGGCGGCGCATGATGACGTCGAACAGGCGGTCGATGGGGTCGCCTTCCGGCGGCTCCTTCTCCACCGATTCCAGCAACTTCTCGTCGATGCGCCGGGCCAGCAGGCGCAGCGCGTCGCCCTTGCAGCGCAGATGTTCGCGGGCCTGGGCCAGTGGCACGTCGGCCTTTTCGACGATTTCCGTCAGGGTGATGTCGCGCCAGTCCTTCTCCGCCGCCAGCTCCATGGCGGCGTCAATCAGCCGTGTGCGCACGGCATCAGGATCGGTCTTCGCTTTCTTGCGGGTGGTCATGGCAGGCACTCCTTTTTGCTGCCCACATTATAACATGGGAAGGCAACGGGCGCTTGTCAGCGATCATAACGGCTGGCGTCGAAGCCCAGGAGGTCGAAGGTGCGGCGCATGTGATCGGGCAGGGGGGCGGTGATGTCCAGCACCTCGCCGGTGACCGGATGCTCGAAGGAAATGCGCCGGGCGTGCAGATGCAGCTTGCGCGGCACGCCCTCGGGCAGGCGCTCCAGCCCGCCATAGCGCGAATCGCCGAAAATGGGGTGGCCGATGTGGGCCATGTGCACCCGCAGCTGATGGGTGCGGCCGGTGGTGGGCTTCAGCGACACCCACGCGGACACGGTCGTGTCCCGGGCGCCATCCTGAATGACGGCATAGCGTGTTCTCGCGGTTTGCGGCTCCGTCAGCACGCGCGCGCCCGGCGGCGGGGCGGAGGCGGCGGCCATGCGCTCGCCGTCGCGGGTGCGCACCTTCACCAGCGGTTCCTCAATCAGCCCCTGTTTGGGG
>JALVFB010000306.1 GCA_027030295.1 Hyphomicrobiales bacterium | reverse complement strand
GCTGCGCACCGCCATCGTGAAGGACGGGCGCATGTTCGTGCAGGCGGGGGCGGGGATCGTCGCCGATTCGGTGCCCCGGCTGGAGCAGAAGGAATGCGAGAACAAGGCGCGCGCCCTGTTCCGCGCCGCGCAAGAAGCCGCGCGCTTCGCCGGCGGGAGGAAGGGGCAATGATACATTCGGCAGAATGGCAACGAAAGAACGGGAGAGGTGTGAAAGACTTCATGAGGAGAGGCCAAGCGTGGGCATGCTTCCGCCTCCCCTCCTCCCCCTGGCAGGGGGAGGTCGGCCCCGTCAGGGGCCGGGAGGGGGTCGGGCGGTGGGCCTCCTGGCGGAAGGAGAAGAGGGCGCGCGTTTTCGTCTCTCGCCCGACCCCCTCCCTGTCCCTCCCCCTGCCAGGGGGAGGGAAAAAGGGAGGCATCTCCCGAAAAAGAAGTCCTGAAGCTGCAAGCGCCATTGCGCTCCGCATGGCAATCCGGCTCGCCGGCGGGAGGAAGGGGCAATGATCCTGCTGCTGGACAATTATGACAGCTTCACCTTCAATCTGCTGCACTACATCGGCGAGGTGGGGCTGGAAATGGAGCGGGCGCTGGACATCGCCGTGCACCGCAACGACGCCATCACGGTGGACGAGGCGCTGGCCATGAAGCCGCAGGCCATCGTCATTTCGCCCGGCCCGTGCACGCCCTCGGAAGCCGGCATTTCCGTCGAGCTGGTGCGCGCGGCCGCCGAGCATCAAATCCCGCTGCTGGGCGTGTGCCTGGGGCATCAGAGCATCGGCCAGGCTTTCGGCGGCAAGGTCATCCGCGCGCCGGAGCTGATGCACGGCAAGACGGATTCCATCCACCACATCGGCGAAGGCATCTTCCGCGGCCTGCCGCAGCCGTTCACGGCGACGCGCTACCATTCGCTGATCGTGGAGGAAGAGACGCTGCCCGAAGAGCTGGAGGTGACGGCGCGCACGGCGAAGGAAAAGGGCGCGTTGATCATGGGGATGCAGCACCGTGAGCTGCCCATCTTCGGCGTGCAGTTTCACCCGGAAAGCATCGCCACCGAATGCGGCCACGCGCTCCTGAAGAACTTTCTCATCCGCGCAGGTGTGCTGGCCGAGGCGGCGTGACCCCCTTGCCCTTTTGCCCGCCAAAGCGCACATGAGGGCAAAGATGACATCTGCAAGGGGGCGAAACGTGCCACGAAAGAAAAAGACCGATCCGAAACCGAAAAAGACGGGTGCGAAATTTCCCACCCGCACCGGTGCGCCGCCTTCGGAGGACGAAATCCTCACCTATCTGCGCCATTCCGCCGCCGACGGACGCAAGGTGGGCAAGCGCGAGATCGCGCGCGCCTTCGGGCTGAAAGGGGCGGCGCGCATCGAGCTGAAGGAGCGGCTGCGCGACATGGCGGCGCGGGGGCTGATCGACAGGCGCTCGAAGGAGTTCCTCATCGCCGGCGAGCTGCCGAAGGTGGCGGTGCTGGATGTCATCGGGCCGGACGACGAGGGCGAGCTGATCGCCAAACCCTCCGTCTGGGACGAGGAAACGCAGGGGCCGCGCCCGGCCATCCTGCTGCTGAACCATGGCGCGCCGTCGCGGCGCGCGCGGGGGGCGGACAAGCTGCCCGGCCCCGGCGACCGGGTGCTGGCGCGCATCCGCCCGGCGGCGGATGACGATCTGCCCTACCCTTACGTGGCGCAGGTCATCCGCCGCATCGACCACGCGGCGGACGAGATCCTCGGCGTGTTCCGCCGCGACCCGTCCGGCGGCGGCTATCTGGAGCCGGTGGAAAAGCGCGGGCAGAAGCGGCCCATCCTGGTCAAGCCCGGCGACGGCGGCGACGCGATGAACGGCGAGCTGGTGCGGGCGGAAGTGCGCAAGGACCGGAGGCGCGGCCTGATGTGGGCGCGCGTCATCGAGCGGCTGGGCGACGTGGATGACCAGCGCAACATCTCGCTGATCGCCATTCACGAACAGGGCATTCGCGACAAGTTC
>JALVFB010000305.1 GCA_027030295.1 Hyphomicrobiales bacterium | reverse complement strand
CACGCGCAGGCCCATCCACGCCAGCCCGGCCAGCATCAGCGCCACCGCCAGCAGGGGGAACAGGCGCCAGCGCCACCAGGCCAGCCCCGCCAGCAACGCCCCGGCGACCACGAGCAGAGTGGAAATCGGAGCGGCGAACCACGACAATATGCCCGCCGCGAACCATGCCGCCGCGCGGGCCAGCGCATCGCCCTCGACTGGCTCCGGCCCGGCGGGCCGCGCCATCCACGCCGCCAGCCCCGGCCGGTGATCCTTTCCCCCGTCCTGCCCCATATGCACAGCAAACACGCTCGTCCGACCCGGCGCAAATGTGGCCGGCGGCTTGTCAACAGCCCGCCGGGCTGGCATGAACGGCGCAATTCCGGACATCATCCACGAGGAACCAGGCCGATCATGAGCAAGGTCAGAACCCGCTTCGCGCCCTCCCCCACGGGCTTCCTGCACATCGGCGGCGCCCGCACCGCGCTGTTCAACTGGCTGTATGCGAAGCACCACGGCGGCGAGATGCTGCTGCGCATCGAGGACACCGACCGCGAACGCTCCACGCAAGAGGCCGTCGACGCCATCATCGAAGGCCTGCGATGGCTGGAGCTGGACTGGGCCGGCGAGCCCATCTCGCAGTTCTCCCGGCAGGAGCGGCACCTTCAGATCATCCGCGAGCTGCTGGATGCGGGCCATGCCTACTACTGTCAGTGCACGCCGGAGGAGCTGGCGGCGATGCGCGAGAAGGCGCGCGCCGAGGGCAAGCCCATGCGTTACGACCGCCGCTGCCGCGAACTGGGCCTGTGTCCGCCGCACGACAGGCCGCTGGTGGTGCGGTTCAAGGCTCCCGAAGAGGGCGAGATCGTCATTCACGACCTGGTGCAGGGCGAGGTGCGCTTTCCAGCCGATGCCATGGACGACCTGGTGCTGATGCGCGCCGACGGCACGCCGACCTACAATCTCGCCGTGGTGGTGGACGATCACGACATGGCGATCACCCATGTCATCCGCGGCGTCGATCACCTGACCAATGCCGCGCGCCAGACGATGATTTATCGCGCGCTGGGCTGGGAGGCGCCGCAGATGGCCCACATCCCGCTGATTCACGGCCCCGACGGCGCCAAGCTGTCCAAGCGGCACGGGGCGCTGGGCGTGGAGGCCTATCGCGAGATGGGCTACCTGCCGGAGGCCATGCGCAACTATCTGGCGCGGCTTGGCTGGAGCCATGGCGATGACGAGATCTTCTCCACCGATCAGCTCATCGAGTGGTTCGACCTGGATGCCGTGGGCAAGTCGCCGGCGCGTTTCGACTTCGCGAAGCTGGAAAGCGTCAACGGCTGGTGGATGCGCAACCTGGAGCAAGAGAAGCTGCTTCAGCGCTTTCTGGATTGGCTGCCGCACGCGCCGGAAGAGCAGCGCCAGCGGGCCGAAACGGCGCTGAAGAAGCTGGAGGATGCGAATACCCGCGCCCGTTTCGAGAAGCTACTGCCAGCCCTGAGAGAGCGTGCGAAGAACTTGCGAGAACTTCTTGATCTATCATGGTTTCTGTTCGCGGACAGGCCGCTGGAGATGAATGCGAAGGCGCAGAAGCTGCTGAAGGGAGAGGCGCCGGCCATCCTCGCCGATCTGCATGAGCGCCTGGCCGGCCTGCCGGAATGGACGGAAGAGGCGCTGGAACAGGCGGTGCGCGGCTATGCCGAGGCGAAGGACCTGAAACTGGGGAAGGTGGCCCAGCCCCTGCGTGCCGCGCTCACCGGATCGAACGTCTCGCCCGGCATCTTCGAGGTGCTGGAAGCGCTGGGGCGCGAGGAATCACTTGCCCGCATCGCCGACGTGGCTTCGCGCTGAGGCGCAGACCACTCACCACCCCGCGCCCCCGTTTTTCCCGTCACCCCGGCGGAAGCTCATTGGTGTTGTCTAATTCCGGCTCTCTGGTCAAGCATCTCGCGGGCCCTTTTTGCTGGTGTTCCGGTGCCGGGAGCAGGGTTGTCTCCGAAGTCTGTT
>JALVFB010000304.1 GCA_027030295.1 Hyphomicrobiales bacterium | reverse complement strand
CACCTCGCCGCTGGCCGCCCCCGGCGAGGCGCCAAGGCCGCGCGCCAGCACCGTCTGCCCGGCGCGGCGCTCCAGCACCGGATGCAGCAGCTTCTCCAGCTGATAGGGATCGACCGCGAGCAGGGCGTCGTCGCGCCCCATCAGCCCCTCGCGCACCATGTCCACCGCCGCGCGCAAGGCGGCCTCCGGCCCCAACCGCGCGTCGAAACGCTGCACCAGCCACAGCCGCCCGCGCTCGATGACGAACTCGATGTGCTGCGCCTTTCCATAATGCCGCTCCAGCGCCGCCGCCGCTTTCAGCAGGGCGGCATGGGCCTCCGGCATGGCGTGCTCCAGCGACGGCGTGTCCAGCCCGCTGCGGCGGCGTTCCTCTTCCGTCACCGGCCACAGGGTGCGCAGCCCGGCCACCACCTCTTCCCCCTGCGCCCGCGGCAGATATTCGCCACTCAGCCGCTTTTCGCCGCTCACCGGATCGCGGGTGATGACGCTGCCGGCGGCCGAATGGTCATCCAGGTTGCCGAAGACCATGGCCTGCACGGTGATGGCCACGCCCCAGTCATCCGGCGCCCCCAGCGCGGCGCGTTCCGCCCGCACCAGGGGAGCGTCCCAGGCTCTGGAGATGGCCTCGGCCACCGCCAGCACCTGCTCGAACGGCTCATCAGGAGGCAAATCGGCGCCGCATTCGGCATAGACTTCCTCGAAGCGACCGGCCAGCTCCGCCGCTACTTCCGCGGAAAGCGGCGCCTCGGGCGACAGGCCGGCGGCTTCCAGAAAGTCCGCCCGCACATAGTCGAAGTCCTCATGGGTCAGCCCCGCCACCACCACGCCATGGCCCTGCAGGAAGCGGACGTAACAATCCCACAGGAAAGCCGCGTCAACACCGCACTCGATGCTTTCGGCGATCATCGCTCGGCTGATGCCGACATTGGTGAGCGCCGGCAGCAACCCCGGCAGGGCGCGGCGGGTGGAACCGCGCACCGCCAGCAACAGCGGCGGCGCATCCGGCGCCTGGTGGAAACGTTCGGCGTGATCCTCCCGCAAGTGCGTCAGCGCCGCGGTCAGCGCCTCCCTGTCCGCCGCCGTCAGCGCATCGGCGCGCAGGCGATTGCAGAACGCGACATCCAGCGTGAACCCCGGCGGCACCGGCAGGCCCAGCCGCAGCATCTGCGCCAGATGCGCCCCTTTGTGCCCGAGCAAGGCCGCATCGTCCGCGCCGCCGCGCACGCCGTGGGCGCAAAAGGGGTGAATGCCGTCTGTTGAATGTTCCGTCATGGCGCCATCCGGGTATAAGGTTTCCGACAACGTGTATCCGCAGCGCCGGCGACGCACAAGACGGCGGAAAGGGAAGGGGGTGCATGAAGCGGCGGCGTAACAGTGGACGATTGGCCGAGTTCATCGCGCGCATGTGGCTGCGTCTGCATGGCTGGCGCATCATCGGCCAGCGGGTGCGCACCCCCGTCGGCGAGCTGGACATCATCGCCCGCCGCGGCCGTCAAATCGCGTTCGTGGAAGTGAAACAGCGCCGCACGCTCGAGGAAGCCACGCAGGCCCTGCTGCCGCAGCAGCGGCGGCGCATCGGGCGCGCGGCGCGCTGTTGGCTTGCGCAACACCCGCACCTGGCGCAACTGGACGCAAGCTGTGACCTGATCGCGGTGAGCCGGCGCGGCCTGCTGCGCCACTATCGCAACGCATTCCCGGCGGAGCAGGGCGCCGAATCTACTTGTTGACCGCCAGCAGCGGCGGTTGCTCCGCCGACGCGGCGCTTGTGGTGTTCGGCGCCGGCAGGGGCTGACGCGCCTCGCGCAGGGCCTCGAGCTGACGCCGCAGCTGACGGGTGCGGCTGCGTTCCTCCTCCAGCTCGCGCCGAAAATGCCGCGCCCGCCGCCGCCATTTCGACTGTTTCGCCCAGGCCGCCACGCCGCCCACCAGCAGCCCGATCAGGATGCCGGCGTAGAGCACCAGCCACAGCGGCGCCTGCACCGCCAGCCACGGGTCTTCCGGCATCAACGGATCAAGCGAGATTTGCACCATGTGCCGGTTCGCCAGCGCGAACAGCAGCAGAATGAGCAGGGTGGGAAGGCCGAAGAGCCAGGTAACCAAGCGTTTCATGCGCGCGATCCTCGCCGGGAATGGTGACAGGCAGCCTCAGTCATCCTTGCCGGAATAGTCCTTGTTCAGCCGCTCGTGCAGTTCCTTGCCGGCCTTGAAATGCGGCGCCTTCTTGGCCGGCACCTCCACGGTTTCGTTGGTGCTGGGATTGCGTGAGGTGCGCGGTTTGCGCTGGCGCACGGTGAACACGCCAAAGCCGCGCAGCTCCACACGACGCCCCTGCGCCAGGCCGTCCACGATTTCATCCAGGATGGCATTCACCACCCGTTCGGCATCGCGGAAGGAAAGGGAAGGGTTGCGTTCCACGAGCCTGGCGATAAGCTGCGACTTGATCATTTTTCTACGGTTTTCAAAGCGTTAATTGGCCCCAAGTGCGGTGATTTCAGGGTGCCAGACGGAAAGCAGGCCGTCAAGGCCGGAGCGCCCTTCCAACAGGCGGCCAGTTGCCGCATCAAGCCCGAACAGCCGCAACGCCGCGGCCAGTGCGCCGGGCACCCCCAGCTCCTTCAGCAACGAGGAACGCGGGCGATACTCCACCACCTTCGTATCAAACGGGATGGCATGTTTCCTTTCCAGCCAGTGGCGCGCTTCCACTTCGTCGCCCAGAGCGTCGATCAGCCCCGCCTTCAGCGCCCGGCGGCCGGAATAGATGCGGCCATCGGCCAGCTTGCGGGCGGTTTCCTTGTCCAGCTTGCGACGCTTCGCCACCAGCTCCACGAACCAGTCGTAGGAATCGCGCACCAGGTCTTCCAGCACCCGCCGCGCCGCTTCCGGCGTCGGCTCGAAGGTGTTGGGCAGCGCCTTCAGAGGGCCGGAACGCACCGTCTGCATGCGCACGCCGATGCGCCCCATCAGCTCGTGCAGCTCCGGCCATTGCACGATGACGCCGATGGAGCCGGTGATGGTGTTTCGCGAGGCGAACATGCGCTCGCCGGCCAGCGCCACCATGTAGCCTCCGGAAGCGGCGACGCCGTCCATGACGGTGACCACCGGCTTCTTTTTCGCCAGCCGCATCAGGGCGCGGTATATGGCCTCCGATCCGGCGGTGGTGCCGCCGGGGCTGTCGATGCGCACGATCACCGCCTTCACCCGCTTGTTGCGGGCCAGTCCGGCGATGAGATCCAGCATCTTTTGCCGTCCGGTGATGAAGCCATCGATGCGGATGCGCGCCAAATGCGCGCCGCCGGCCCCCGGCGCCCCGCCACGCCACACGACCAGCGCCAGCGCCGTGACGATGGCCAGCACCGCCACCACCCGCCAGAAGGTCAGTTGCCGCCGCAGCTTGCGCAGGGCCAGCCACATGCCGGTGTCGGACATCACCATTCCCCCGTTCTCAAGGACGATCTTCATGCATGGTCGGGGGACGGCGCCCTGTCAAGAGCGAGAAGAGAAAGGGCGGAGACCCCGTTGGCCTCCGCCCATCATCGTCACGTTCGTTCCTCATGGAAAAGCGGCGGGGATCACTCCTCGTCCTTTTTCTCCTCGCCGCCTTCCTTTTCGGCCAGCGCGGCCTTCAGGATGTCGCCCAGCGAGGCGCCGGCGGCGGTGGAGCCGAATTCCTTCAGCACCTTCTTCTCCTCGGCGATCTCCAGCGCCTTGATGGACAGCGTCACCTTGCCGGAGGAGCGATCCACGCTGGTGACCATGGCGTCCACCTTCTCGCCCTCGGCGAAGCGCTCGGGCCGCTGCTCGGCGCGATCCTTGGCCAGATCCGAGCGCTTGATGAAGGTGGTGATGTCGGTGCCGGCGATCTTCACCTCGATGCCGTTCTCCTCCACGCCGACGACTTCCGCCGTCACCGTGGCGCCCTTCCTCAGACCCGCTTTGGCCAGCGGATCCTCGGTGAGCTGCTTGATGCCCAGCGAGATGCGCTCTTTCTCCGGCGACACGTCCAGCACCACCGCCTTGATCTTCTGGCCCTTCTGGTAGTCCTTGATGGCCTCCTCGCCCGGTCGCGTCCAGTCGATGTCGGACAGGTGCACCATGCCGTCGATGTCGTCCTCCAGGCCGACGAAGATGCCGAACTCGGTGATGTTCTTGATCTCGCCCTCGACCTCGGTGCCCTTCGGATACCGCTGTTCGATGGTATCCCACGGGTTTTCCTGGGTCTGCTTCAGGCCCAGCGAGATGCGGCGGCGCTCCGGGTTCACGTCCAGCACCTGCACTTCGATCTCGTCGCCGACGTTGAGGATGCGGCTGGGGTGCACGTTCTTCTTCGTCCAGCTCATCTCGGAAACGTGCACCAGACCTTCCACTCCATCCTCAAGCTCCACGAAGGCGCCGTAGTCGGTGATGTTGGTGACCTTGCCCTTCACCCGGCTGCCCACCGGATATTTCTCGGCCACGGTCTTCCACGGATCGTCGGAGAGTTGCTTGATGCCCAGCGAGATGCGCTGCGTTTCCGGATTGATGCGGATGACCTTCACCTGCACCGTCTCGCCGACGCTCATCAGGTCTGAAGGATGATTCACCCGTTTCCAGCTCATGTCGGTGACATGCAGCAGGCCGTCGATGCCGCCGAGGTCGATGAAGGCGCCGTAATCGGTGATGTTCTTCACGATGCCTTCCACCACGTCGCCTTCCTTCATCTTCGCCAGCAGCTCCTGACGGGCCTCGGCGCGGCTTTCCTCCAGGATGGCGCGGCGCGACACCACGATGTTGCCACGGCGGCGATCCAGCTTCAGGATCTTGAACGGCTGATCCACGTTCAGGAGCGGCGTGATGTCGTGAATGGGCCGGATGTCGGCCTGCGAGCCGGGCAGGAAGGCCACCACGCCGCCGAGGTCGACGGTGAAGCCGCCCTTCACGCGGCCGAAGATCTGGCCCGTCACCGGCTCTTCCTTCTCGAAGGCCTCTTCCAGCTTCTTCCACACCTCCGCCTGGCGCGCCTTGTGCCGCGAGAGCACCGCCTCGCCCAGCGCGTTTTCGATGCGCTCCAGATAGACTTCCACCTCGTCGCCGACGTTCACCTCCTCGCCGGCGCTTTCGAACTCGCGCAGCGGCACGCGGCCCTCGGTCTTCAGCCCGATGTCGATGATCACGTAGTCGTTCTCGATGCCGACCACGCGGCCGCGCACCACCTGGCCTTCCTTCGGCATGTGGGAAAGCTCGGATTCCAGCAGCGCGGCGAATTCCTCGCGGGTGGGGGTTGCGGATTCGGTCATGTCGTCTCTGTCCTTCCTACAAACGAATGGGGTTGGCCCACGGCTATGTCCGCAGGTCGTCCCGCCGGCGGTGTTCGGTCCTGCTTGCGCGCCGGCGGGCGGTTGCCCTTCTCGTTTGCTGCGCCCGTCTTCCGGCGGCGAGGGTTCCGGGCCTCCATCACCACCGTCGGACAGGCCGGTTGCTCCAAAAGACAAAACCGGGCCTGAGCGTTGGCCGCTAGCCACGCTCCCCGGTTCTGCCGGCCATATGCGCGTCGATGATCTCGCGCGCCGCCCGGAATGCGGCACATATATCCATTTCCGAGGTGTCCAGCAAGTGGGCATCCGGCGCCGGCTTCATCGGCGCGGTGGCGCGTGCCGCATCGCGCGCGTCGCGCTCCTTCACCTGCGCCAGCACCTCCTCGAAGGAGACATCCTTGCCCTGCTCCTTCAGTTCCCTGTATCGGCGCTCGGCGCGCACTTCGGCGCGGGCGGTCACGAACAGCTTCACATCCGCATCGGGCAGCACCACGGTGCCGATGTCGCGCCCGTCCAGCACCGCCCCATTGGGGGCGTTGCGGGCGAAATCGCGCTGAAAGTCCAGCAACGCGGCGCGCACCCCCGCATGGCGCGCCACCTTCGAGGCGGCTTCGCCCGCCTTCAGCGTGCGCAGCTCGGGATCTTCCAGCAGCTTCAGGTCGAGGTTTCGGGCCATGCGCTCGGCGGCCTCCGCGTCGTCCGGATCGAGGCCCGAGCGCAGCATGGCCAGCCCGACGGCGCGATACAATGCGCCGGTGTCCAGAAAGGCGAGGTCATAATGATCGGCGATGCGCCGGGCCAGCGTGCCCTTGCCGGCGGCCGCCGGGCCGTCGATGGCGATGACGAGGCGTTGCTTGGAGGTCATGGGCTTCTCCCCACATTGTTCGGGCGTGAGCTGTGCCGGTTTCGGGAGCCTTGTCAAGACGCGGGGCTTGACGGCGGCGGCACGGCCGCACAGGATGCGCCGCGGTATGGACCGGGGCGGATTCGGGAGAAGGGACATGGGCGGCAAGCTGGGGGGCTTTCTGGTGATGGCGCTGGCCGCCCTGCTCGCCTGGAAATGGCTGCGCGCGCAGCGGACGGGCGGCGGGCGGCCTCCGCCCGCAACGCGCCGGGACGCGCCCCGGGAGAAGCGGCCGGAGGATGTGATCACCCTGGAGCGCGATCCCGAAACCGGGGTCTATCGCCCCACCGGCGAAAACGACCACGACAGGAGCTGATGGGCCAATGCCGGATACGCCACAACGCAACCCGCGCAAATCGTTTCAGGATCTCATCCTGACCCTGCATGACTATTGGGCGCGGCAGGGCTGCGTGATCTTGCAACCCTACGACAAGGAGGTGGGCGCGGGCACCTTCCACCCGGCCACGACGCTGCGCGCCATCGGCCCGCTGCCGTGGAAGGCCGCCTACGTGCAGCCCTGCCGCCGGCCCACCGACGGCCGCTATGGCGAAAACCCCAACCGTCTCCAGCACTATTACCAGTATCAGGTGATTCTGAAGCCCTCGCCGGACGATCTTCAGGAGCTGTATCTCGGCTCGCTCTATGCCATCGGCATCGACCCGCTGGTGCACGACATCCGCTTCGTGGAGGACGACTGGGAAAGCCCCACGCTCGGCGCCTGGGGTCTGGGCTGGGAGGTCTGGTGCGACGGCATGGAGGTGAGCCAGTTCACCTACTTTCAGCAGGTGGGCGGCATGGACTGCGACCCGGTTTCCGGCGAGCTGACCTACGGCCTGGAACGCCTGGCCATGTACGTGCAGGGGGTGGACAACGTCTTCGACCTCAATTTCAACGGTCTTGAAGGGGACGAGAAGGTCACCTACGGCGACGTGTTCCTGCAGGCGGAGCAGGAATATTCGCGCTACAATTTCGAATACGCCGACACCGAGATGCTGTTGCGACATTTCAACGACGCGGAGCGCGAATGCCTGCGCCTGCTGGAAGAGGGGCGGCAGGAGAACGGCCCGCACCTGCTGGCGCAGCCGGCCTATGACCAGTGCATCGCCGCCTCGCACGTGTTCAACCTTCTGGACGCGCGCGGCGTCATTTCGCCGACGGAGCGCCAGGCCTACATCCTGCGCGTGCGCAAGATGGCGCAGGGCTGCTGCGAGGCCTGGGCGACCACCGCCGCCGGCGGCGGTTTGCGGGACGAACCATCGCCGCAATCCTGAGCCTCAGCGCTGGCAGGCGGGGCAGTAGAACGTGCTGCGCCCCGATTGCGTGATGCGCCGGATGACGCCGTCGCAGCCTTCGCCACGGCAGGGTTCCCCCTCCCGGCCATAGACGAAAAATTGCTGCTGGTAGCCACCGGCCTCGCCGTTCACGAGCTGATGATCGCGCAATGTCGAACCGCCGGCGCGGATGGCGTCCTTCAGCACCTCCTTCACCGCCGCCACCAGCCGCAGAACCCGCGCCGTCGGCCTGCCCGAGGGCGCCAGGGAGCGCGCCGTGCGCCTGGGCGAGATGCCGGCCAGAAACAGCGCCTCGCAAACATAGATGTTGCCCAGGCCCGCCACCACCCGCTGATCCAGCAGCACGGTCTTCACCGGTGCGGCGCGACGCGCCAGCGCGGCGGCGAGATGCGCGGCGTCGAAGTCACTCGACAGCGGCTCCGGCCCCAGATCGCGCAGCATCGGGTGCGCGGCCACATCTTCCGCCAGGTCGAAGAAGCCGAAGCGACGCGGATCGGTATGGACGATGCGCGCGCCG
>JALVFB010000303.1 GCA_027030295.1 Hyphomicrobiales bacterium | reverse complement strand
TATTGCACCACGCCCGATCTTGCCTCCCGCTAGGATTCGGCCGTCCTTCCGTGATCTGCGGCGCCACACTACACGCCACAATCGTCATCCCCGGGCTTGTTCCGGGGATCCAGGGCGAAACACGACGCCCATGCGATGCTCGCCACGGCTGGTGTGTCTCTCAGGCTGGCCGTCTGCCACCCTGGATTGCCGGCACAAGTGTTCAGCCCGGAGACATGGTTTATACCATTTTGCGTAATGCCTGACCGGTGAAACCGCCCCGCGCCCCTCAGGCCCTTGTTTTTCATGATTTGGGGGTTGGGTGGGAGCGCGGGGCGGTGGGTGGCTCTTTATGCATTCCGGCATGAGCCGCTCCCGTCGAAAGAACAGACGGGCCGCACGTCCGTGCGGCCCGCTGCGGTGGATTTCGGATGATCGTTCGGGAGACCTTTCACTGGACATCACCGACGGAGCCGCCCGACCTTGAAGTTGATGATTTTCACACCGCGCGCGCCCATCTGGATATAGCCCCTCACCCTCGCATTGGCGGGGGTCACCTTGCTCTTGTTCAGCTCCTCCCGCAACGCCTGCAGGATTTTCTCCTGGCTGGACACGCCGCTCTGGCGACGCCTCTTGCGCGGCTTGCCGCGCTTTGCCGACTTGAGGTCCGGCACCAGGATGCGCATGCCGGGCTGGAGCTTCCTGACATCAATGCGCCCGCGATTGGCACGAATGATGGACGTGTAGGCGGACTGGTCACCATAAGCGGCAATGGCGATACCGCTGAGCGTATCCCCCTTGCGCACGATGGTATAACGCCTGCCACCCTCCAGGAAAAAACGCCCTTTCGGCTTTTTCGAACGGCTCCTCGAACGCGCCGCGGCCTTGCTCTTCGTGGTCTTTTTCCGGACAGTGGCCTTTTTCCGGACATTGGTCTTTTTCAGCCTGGCCTTGGCGCCCGATTTCTGTCCCGCCGTCGTCCGGAAACGCACGTTGACCGTCACCGTGCGGCTCGCCTCCGCCGAAAGCTCCTTGAAATAGGCGCGCGTTTCGCTGTCCAGGTTGGCGCTGACCGCCTTTCTGCCGGAAAGGATGCTGGCCAGCAGGCGATGGATGTCGATCTTGCCGGAAGCATCGCGCATGCTGGCGGGCAAATTGCGCGCATCGACACCACTCAATGCCTCGGCCATCAGCTTGCGGATCTGTTCGTCCGACTTGCCCTGAGCGAGAGCCGCATCCACCAGCCGCGCAAGGGATTCCCGCAGCTTGGCGGGATCCTGCGGCACTCCCTTTTCCGTCTGCGGCTTGTTGTCCGCACCGGTCAGCGTGGCCACCACCTGCTCGGTGAGGACCTTGAGCTGTTCGATGTCCTTGTCATCGTCCATGCCGGTGCCGGCCGCCGCCGTCGCGGCAACCGTGCGCGTGCCGGATTCCTTCTCGCCGGCGGCGGTGTCGGGCTTCTCGGGCGCCGCCATCTTCGCGGTTTCCCGCGGCGTGGCCGCATCCGGCGCCTTTGCCGCATCGGGCCGCTGCCGTTTCGCCGTCGTCTCCGCCTCCTCCTGCTTCAGCGCGCTGACAAGCGTATCCAGGGCCTTTGCCGCATCGCCCTGGGCGCCCTGCGCATCTTCCGCCGTGGAAGCCAGTTGCACGGTATCGGCAGAAGTCGCCTGCTGCTCGTTCATGGCCAGAAACAGGCCGGCCACCCCACCACCGACAAGGGCGGAAAGGATGAACACGCTGAACATCAGCAGCCGCCCGCCACCCTTTTTCCGGGGAGCGCTCCTCGCCATCTTTTCCGCTCCCTGACCGGGCGGAACGGTGCGCCCCGGTGGTGGCGCCGCCGTTCTCGGGTGACCACGGCTCTCCATGTTGCTCTTGTTGCTGATCGAAGTGTTCATCTTGCTCATCCGAACTTCCTCCCGACTTCAGGAATACTGTCTCCCCGCCTGTTTCCGCCGTAGAAAAGTAGAAAACCTGGCGCCGGCCCGTGGCTCCTCAACCCGTTTCTCAGGGCAGGCGCAGGCGAATGCCCGCCGGCACCAGATCCGGATTGCTCAACTTGTCGCGGTTGGCCTCATATATGTCGCGCCATTTGCCGACGCTCCCATAGACCTTCAGGGCAATCACGCTGAGCGTGTCGCCGGGCTGCACCACGATGGAGCGCCGCTCTCCGCCGGAATTCGCGGCCGCGACGTTTCCGGCCACGCGGGTGGCCGCGCCTTCGGCCTGCAGGGCCTTCACATAGGGATCGTCGGCGGAGGCCTGCATGGCGGCTTTCTGCACCAGGGCCGCAAGCAGTTTGCGCAAGCCGACCTTGCCGCCGGCCTGCTTCAGCAGGGCATCCAGAGTGGCCTGATCCTGTTCGGCCAGCGCCTCCTCGATCAACGCCATGATCTCCTTGGAGCTCTTGCCCTGCACCGAGGCCTTGCGCACCAGATTGGTGAGCGCCTCCATCAATTGTGCATAGTCCTGCGGCCCGCTTCCGGCTTGCGCCTTCGGCTGTGCCGGCCGCCTTGCAGCAGCCTTGTTGCCGGTCACCGCCCCCAGCGACTGCAGCACCTCGTTGGTCAGCGCCTTCAGCTCTTCCGCGTCCGCGCCCGCGGCGGCCTCCGCCTGGGCCAGGGCGATGACGCGGGCGTCCTCCGGAGAAGCGTTTTCCGCGGCCAGCCGCAACGGCAAGGCGACCATCAGCAGCGCCGCCACCACCAACAGGAATTCGCGCAAATCCCACTTGCGCACGTCATGGTCAGACATGGCCTGCCCTCCTCATGTGTCACAGGCCATCAGCGACGGGCGCTGGCGATATTCGGCTTGACCACCGTCAGACCCAGCAGCTGCCAGTTCTGCATGCCGCCACGATAATAATGGAGCTTCTCGGGCGGATAGCCGGCGGCGATCAGGTTGCGAATGGCATGCGGCGACTGTCCGCACCACGGGCCGTTGCAGAACAGCAGCAGCTCGCGCGCGCCGCCGAAATCCCAGGTGCCGTCTTCCAGCTTCTTCGCGCCCAGCACCATCAGGATGCGATCCCGATACGGATTGCGCTTGTCCAGCAAGGTGAAGGGGATGTTCACCGCGCCGGGAATGGTGCCCTTCTTGTGCCAGGCCGGAATGCGCGCGTCGATCAGCACGCCCTTGCCCGTCTGCACCTTCTTCTTCAGGAAATCCAACAGCTCCAGCTCGCCGACCATGTGCACGCCCGGCGCCGGACTCATGGGCTGGATGCAGAACGGCGGACAGGCCCGCGAGGTCTTGGTATAGCTGTTGGTGAGCCGGTGCTTGGTGTCCTGATTGCGCATGATGCGCACCGTGCGGCCACCGATGGTGATGTCCACATAAGGCACGCCCGGCGCGATCTTGACGCGGATGTTGTCCTGCGCCGCGGATGCCGCATTGCCGGCCAGCGCCAGCGCTCCCACGGCCACCCCTGCCGCCAGCAGGCCCGCAAACTTGCTACCCTTACGCAACCACATGACTTCTCTCCCTCCTGACCCGAGCCGGCGCCACATGCCGACTCCTCCGTCTTACGCCTCGGCCGCCCGGCATCCGATGACACATGCCAGGCGCCCCAACCTATCCAGCACCGATTTTATGCCGGAAATGTGGCATATTGTTAATAGTTTATTCACTCCTTGGTTAATGCCCCGCCCGGCCCTCCCCAGGCCGGCCCGGAGACAGAGTGTCGCACTATCATCTTTACACTTTCAGATATTTGAATGTCTGTATATAAAGACATGGAACCTGTGAGGCAGCCATATGTCTCCCGCAATCCACAACCGACCGGAAGAGGGAAGCGATACCATGAAATTCCATAAAATCATTGCCTTGGCCATGGCGGCCGGCATCTCCGCCAGTGTTGTCGGCATGCCGGCCCTGGCGGCCGAAAAGCCGGCGCAGACAACCGCGGCCACCACCGACTGGGCCAAGTCCCTTGCCCGGTTGATGGATCCGAAGTTCATGAACGACTGGATGCAGCTGATGGTCAATCCGGCCTATTTCGAGGCCATGATGAAAATGGCCGACCCGAAGCTGATCGACCAGTATGTGAAGATCATGATGGATCCGAAATACATCGAGGCCATGATGAAAATGGCCGACCCGAAGCTGGTCGAGCAATATGTGAAGCTGATGACCGACCCGCGCTACATGGAAATGATGGCCAGGATGGTGGATCCGAAAACCATCGAGCCGTTCATGAAGATGATGGCCGACCCGAAATACATCCAGGCCATGACCCAGTGGGCCGACCCGAAGGTCATGGAGCCGTTCATGAAGATGATGACGGATCCGCAATACATCAACGCCATGGCCAGGATGATGAATCCGGATCCGTGGATGAAGATGATGAACACCTGGATGGAGAGCTTCGGCAAGATGGGCCAGAGCCTGGTCAACGGCCAGAGCAAGTAATACCAACCTGCGCAACGGTTGACCGGTGAGGTCGCCCGCATCCTGCGGACACGATTTTGGCCGGCATTTTTCGCCCGGCACAGGACCTATCCTCCCTGAACTTGCGCCCGGGGCTCAGGCTCCGGGCATCTTTTCGCCTGCGGACCGGGCGAGAATGGATTGTGCCCGCTGCGTCATTCCATCCGCCCGGCCGCCGGAGCCGCCGGCGCTGGCGCAAAAGGCATTTTCATATTCAAATATTCGATTTACAACATATGCGGATGCTGGTATATAGACGCGGCGACAGCCGGCGGCCGGCACACGCCGCCGGACAAGGGGGAGAAGGATCCGGCCCGCGGCCGGAAAGCTGCAAGCGGAACAAGGGAGAGGATTCCATGCGCAAGAAGATCACCATGGCCATTGTGGCCGGCCTGCTGATGGCGGCGCCCTTGAGCGCGTCAAGGGCGGCCGAAGGCGCATCGGACTATGGCGAGGCGGCCAAGCTGATGACCGACTCGATGATGAAGATGATGGGGGCCATGTTCAAGATGTATTCCGAGATGTCGCGCCCCATCTGGAGCTCCACGGCCCAGATCTTCGGTGAATATGGCGAATGGTGCACCACCTGCCACGGTCCCCTGGACAACATCTATCAGCAGCTGGGCGAATCTTTCGACCCGCAGGTGCACAAGAAACTGTCCGAGGAAGACCTGAAGAAGGCCCTGGACGCCTACATGAAGGAAAAGCAGGCCAAGGCGGAAAAGAAGTAACCCGGATCGAACCTTGCGGGGGGTGGCTTCCGGCGTGCGGAAACCACCCCTTCACATGAAGGTGAACGGCCCACGGCGGCTTGTCCCGAGTGCACCGCGCATGCAACCCTGTTGCTGGCGTGAACAACGATACGAACCGCCGACGGAGTGGAAACGCAGGAGAGTTTTTCCATGCATCGCATCGCTTACTACCGCCCTGTCCGGGCGGCGGCCCTTGCCATGGCGCTGGCCTTCTCACCAGCGCCTCTGTTGTTGCCGGCCCTGCTTTCGGCAACGCCGGCGCAGGCGGTGGAAATTCCATCGAAGGAAGAGCTGGGCAAGTGGTTGGGCGCGCTGAAGGACAACAAGTGGACGGAAGCCTTCAAGAGCGCCACGCCGTCGAAGCAGCAGATCGAGGGCTTTTTCGGCATTCTGTCCAATCCGAAGATGATGGAAGGCATGCTGACCATGGCCGATCCGAAGCTGATGGCCGACTGGATGCGGATGGCCACAAACCCCGCCTTCTTCGAGGCCATGGTGAAAATGGGCAACCCCGCCATGCTCACCAATTACGTGAACATGATGGGCGATCCGCGAATTCTGGAATCCATGGTGAAGATGGGCGATCCGAAGCTGGTGGACAGCTACATGCGGATCATGACCAATCCTTCCTTCATCAAGGCCATGATGAAGTTCGCCGACCCGTCGCTGGTGAAGAACTACATGAAGGTCATGGCCGATCCGAAGATGTTCAACGGGGTGATGAAGCTGGCCGACCCGAAGCTGATGGAAGGCTATCTGAAGGTCATGTCCGACCCCGCCTTCCTGAAGATGGCGGCGAAGATGGTCGACCCGAAGACCATGGAAGCCTACATGAAGATGGCCACCAACCCCGCGTTCATGAACAGCATGGTGAAGGTGGCTTCCGACCCCGACATTTTCAGGCAGTTCATCCAGCTCATGACGGATCCGGAATGGTATTCCGCCGTGCTCGCCATGGCCGATCCGGCGCTGTGGCAGGGCTGGATGCAGATGATGATGCAGCCGAAGATGATGGACGCCTGGATGCGCCTGGCCGATCCCAACCTGATGGTGCAGGTCATGCGCGCCTCGCTGGCGGTGATGAACGCCGCGCCCGACGCGCTGGGCATCAGGCCGCCGAGCGCGAAGGGGACGACGGGCCAGGGTGGCAAGTGAGAATTTTTCCGGAAAGAGGGTGAGAACGGAGCGGGTTCATGCTGATGACGAGGGAAGGGAAGAAATTGCGCCGGTTCGGCGGCATGGCGCTGGCGGCGCTGCTGGGAGCGGCGCTGCTGACGGGCCCGGCGCTGGCGCAGGAAGAAGACGACCCGAAGGAAAAGGCGCGCCGGGAACTGAACGCCAAGAGCTATTTCAAGGGCAAGCCGCCATTCGACGGCCCGGTGCAGCCGCAGAAGGGCTATTTCCGCATGCCGGTGCCGCCGAAGCGGGACATTCCGAAATTCCGCTTCCAGGAGCCCATCTCGGCGGAAGCGAAAATGCGCTTCATGCAGACCATGATGGCCTACAATCCCTTCTCGCTGCGCCAGATGATCAACTTCATGGCGGCCAAGAAGAAGGCGGCGGAAGGGCTGACCTTCGAGGAAGTGGTGGAATCCCTCAGGCTCAAGGGCAACGAGCTGAACATGCGCTTCGTCGGCGTTTCCACGCCATACAAGGTGATCCGCGAGATTCGTGGCGACGACACCTATCCGCGCGTGGAGATCTATTCCTTCTGCGACCTGGAGACGCTGGCGCTGGTGCTGGAGCACATGCCGGAGTTCATCGTCTTCATCCCCTGCCGCATCGCGGTGATGGAAGACAAGCAGGGAAACATCTGGCTGGTGACGCTGGACTGGGACGTGCGCTGGATCGACACCCTGCCGAATCCGAACCGCATCTCGGAGGAGCTGCGCAAGCGCGCCATTTCCGTGCGCGAGCGGCTGGAAGTAATGATGGAGGCGGCGGCCAACGGCGATCTGTGAGCCGCGCCCGGTGATGGAGGCTGCGAAAGACAGCTTCGGGAGAAACCTTTTCTCACTCGTCGGCCAGCAAACGCGCACGTAATACCAAGCCGCGCAAAGGTTAACCGGTGAAACCGCCCCGCGCCCCCGCTCAACCCCTGGGTTCTCAGAATTTGGGGGTTGGGCGGGGGCGCGGGGCGGTGGGTGGTTCTTTATGCATAACGGTATAACGCCTCGACCTGTTCGCGGACGTCCTCCAGCGTGCCGGAAGTGTCGATGACGAAATCCGCCCGACGGCGTTTTTCTTCCGCCGGCAACAGGCGGGCCTCAAGCGCGGCGTTGAGCGCGGCGTCGAAGCCGGCGCGCTCCCGCAGCCGCGCGTGGCGCGCCTCTTCCGGCGCTTCCACCCAGATAACGAAGTCCAGCTCCTGCTCCGCGCCAGTCTCGAACAACAGCGGGATTTCCAGCACCACCAGTGGAGCGCCGGTTTGTCCGGCCCGCCCGATGAAACGGTCGCGGGCGGCGGCGACGAGAGGATGCACGATCTTCTCCAGCTCTTCGAGGAGTTCCGGATTTTCGCGCAGCCGCAAGCGCAGTTTCGCGCGGTCAACGCCACCGCGCCCGTCGTCCAGTTCCGGGTGACGCGCCAGCAGGGCCCTTGCCGCCGCGCCACCCGGCGCATAGAGCCGGCGCACCGCTTCGTCGGCGTCGAACACCGCCGCGCCCAGCGCGGCGAACATTTGCGCCACCGTGCTCTTGCCCGCCCCCGGCAGGCCGGTGATGCCGACTTTCAACGGATGCACGCGCCGCTCATGCACCGCCCTGCTCCCGTTCGATGTCGGCTTCCACCAGCGCGCGCAGGTCCGCCGTGACCTCCGGGCGCACGCCGAACCACTTCGCAAAACCCGGCACCG
>JALVFB010000302.1 GCA_027030295.1 Hyphomicrobiales bacterium | reverse complement strand
CACGCTTGGCGATTGGCAGCCGGGCAGGGGGGTGAACCTGGAGCGTGCATTGCGCGTGGGCGACGAGCTGGGCGGGCACTATGTTTCCGGCCATGTGGACGGCATCGGCGAGGTGGTGGCCACCGAGCCGGCTGGCGAATCGCTCATCGTGCGCATCCGCCTGCCGGAAGCGCTGGCGCGCTACGTGGCGCCGAAAGGCTCCATCGCGCTGGATGGCATTTCGCTGACGGTGAACGAGGTGGCGGGCTGCGAGTTCACGGTGAACATCATCCCGCACACCCGCGCCGTCACCACCTGGCGCGACATCGCGCCGGGCAGGAAGGTGAACGTGGAGGTGGACATGCTGGCGCGCTACGTGGCCCGGCTGACGGAGTTTGACGGGTGTTGAAAGAAGCAGGCCCTCTCCCCCACCCGACCACGTGCCCCACAATCCGGGTGGTCGGGTGGGGGAGAGGGCCGGTGCGACGCGCATCAGCGCAACATGTGGCCCGGCTGACGGAGTTCGACGGGTGTTGAAAGGCCGGTAAATTCAACAGTTACGGAGAAAAACTTCATGAAGGTTCTCATCGTCGAGGCGCGCTTCTACGACGATCTGCTGGACGAGCTGGAGAAAGGCGCGGTGCAATACCTGAAGGAACAGGGCATCGATTACGACATCGTGCACGTGCCCGGCGCGCTGGAAATTCCCGGGGCCATCGCCATGGCCGAGGCCGCGGACATGGCCATGGCGGAATTGATGGCCGAGGTCATGGCGGAGGAGGATGTGGAGCCGCCGGCGCCGACTTATGATGCCTATGTGGCGCTGGGCGTGGTCATTCGCGGCGAAACCCATCACTTCGAGATCGTGGCCAACGAGAGCGCACGCGGCATCATGGACCTGACCCTGCAGGGCACGGCCATCGGCAATGGCGTGCTGACGGTGGAAAACCGCGAACAGGCCGAGGAGCGCGCCCGCGTGGACAGGAAGAACAAGGGCGCGGACGCGGCGCGCGCGGCGGTGGAAATGGCGCGGCTGAAACAGCGGTTCCTGGAGCAGCAGCTGACATCATGAAGGCGACGGCGGGAAAGGCCGGGGGCAACGGAAATGGCAAGAAACGCACGCCGCGGCACGTGTTGCCGCGGCGGCTGGCCTCGCGCCTGGGGGCGGTGCAGGCGCTGTATCAGATGGAGGTGGCGCAAACGCCGCTGAACGAGGTGCTGGCCGAGTTCGCCTCCCGCCGCGTCGGCGAGGAGCTGGAAAACGGCCAGTGCGGCTTTCCGGACAACGCGCTGTTGCAGGACATCGTGCGCGGCGTGCTGCGGCACCAGAAGGCCATCGACCGCGAAATCCAGCGGCACGTGCGGGTGGGCTGGGAACTGCCGAAGCTGGACGCCACCATGCGCGCGCTGTTGCGCGCCGGCACCTATGAGCTGATGCAGCGGCGCGACATTCCGGCGCGCGCCATCATCAGCGAATACGTGCAGGTGGCGCAGGCCTTCTTCGGCGATGGCGACGCCCGGCGTTTCGCCAACGGCGTGCTGGACGCGGTGGCGCGTGATTTCCGTGCCGCCGAACTGAAGCGCTGAAACGGGCAGGAGGGGGCGTGGCGGTTCGCGAAGACACCACCGGATCGAGCATGCCGCCGCTGGCGGAGGCCGGCGCGCCGCTGCCCACCGCTGGCGTCGGTATCATCGACGACGATCTGGCGCGGCGCAACGCCCTCGTGCTGGCCATCGCGCAGGCGCTGTTTTCGCTGGCCAGCATCAACCTGTTCACCACCGGCACCATCGCCGGCGACATGCTGGCACCCGCTCCTGGCTGGGCGACGCTTCCCATCACCACCTACGTGACGGGCACGGCGCTGGCCACCTGGCCGGCGGCGTGGTTCATGCAATACGCCGGGCGCCGCGCCGGGTTCATGACCGGCACGTTCCTCGGCACGGTGGCGCTGGCGCTGGCGGTGCTGGCCCTGATCCGCGCCGACTTCACGTTGTTCTGCATCGCCACCTTCCTGCAGGGCACCTATCAGGCCTTCGCGCAG
>JALVFB010000301.1 GCA_027030295.1 Hyphomicrobiales bacterium | reverse complement strand
TGTTCCTGGCGTTCGGGCCGGAGGCGCCGCATGACGTGCCGGGGCTGAACCTTTCGCCCAGCGGCGACCTGAAGGAGGCGGCGCAGAATCTCTACGCCTATCTGCACATTCTGGACGAAACGGGCGTGAACACCATCGCCGTGGCGCCGATCCCGGAAACGGGACTGGGCGAGGCCATCAACGACCGGCTGCGCCGCGCCGCCGCGCCGCGCCCGGAAAAAGGCGAAACGGAGAGCGGAGCATGAGCGCGCCACAGGATTTTGCGCCACCATCGGCCGAGGCCATGGAGCGGCTGGCCGCCATCGTCGGCGCGCGGCACGTGATCACCGACGAGGAGGCCATGCGGCCATATCTCCGCGAATGGCGCGACAAGTATGTGGGCCGCGCCGCCTGCGTGCTGCTGCCCGGATCGGAGGAGGAGGTGGCCGCCATCCTCGAGGTGGCGAACGCCGAACGCATCGCCATCGTGCCGCAGGGTGGCAACACCGGGCTGGTGGGCGGGCAAATCCCGTTCGAGGGCGGCAACGAGGTGGTGGTGTCGCTGAAGCGCCTCAATCGCATCCTCGACATCGACGCGGTGGGCGGCGTCATGACCCTGCAGGCGGGCGTGGTGCTGGCGGACGCGCAGGAAGCGGCGCGCAAGGCCGGGTTCGAGTTTCCCATCGATCTGGCCGCCGCCGGCTCGTGCATGGTGGGCGGGAACCTGGCCACCAACGCCGGCGGGCTGAACGTCATCGCCCATGGCGTGGCGCGGGAGAACTGCCTGGCGCTGCGGGCGGCCATTCCGGCGGGCGCGCTCATCGGCAGACTGACGGCCCTGCGCAAGGACAACACGGGCTACGACCTGCGCGACCTGTTCATCGGCTCGGAGGGCACGCTGGGCATCATCACCGCCGCCGTGATGAAGCTGCATCCGGCGTTCGACGACGTGGCGCTGGCATGGGTGGCCGTGCCCTCGCCGGAAGAGGCGGTGCGGCTCATCACCTTCATCCGCCGGCGGCTGGAGAAAAGCACGCTCACGGCCATGGAGCTGGTGTGCCGCACCGGCATCGAATTCGCGGTCAGGCACATGGGGGCGCGGGAGCCGTTCGCCGAGCCGGCGCCGTGGTATGTGCTGGTGGAGCTTTCCGCGCACGGCGGGCCGGGCAGCGCCATGCACGACATGGAGGAAATTCTCGGCGCGGCCTTCGAGGAAGGGCTGATCAGTGATGCGGCGCTGGCGCAGAACGCGGGTCAACGCGAGGCCTTCCGGAAGCTGCGCGAGGGCATGTCGGAAGCGCAGAAATACGAGGGCGGCTCCATCAAGAGCGACATTTCCGTGCCGGTGGCGAAAATCCCGGCGATGATCGAGCGCGGCATCGCGGAAGTGCTGAAAATCGTGCCCGGGGCACGGCCCGTGCCCTTCGGCCACCTCGGCGACGGCAACCTGCACTTCAACATCTCGCAGCCGGTGGACTGGAAAAAGGAAGACTTCCTGGCGCTGTGGGAGGAGGTGACCACGGCCATCAACGAGGTGACGCTCTCCTTGGGCGGCTCCATCTCCGCCGAGCACGGCATCGGGCGGATGAAGAAGCACTGGATGACGCGTATTCATACGCCGGAAGAAATCGCCGCCATGCGCGCCATCAAGGCGCACTTCGACCCCGGCGGCATCATGAACCCAGGCAAGCTGCTGCCGTGAGGCATATTGCGGCACATCTCGACAACCTCCCTGTTTCATGAAATATTCGGCATGCCGGATATAAAGCGGGAAAGGGAGGAGCGGATGATGTGCAGGGTTGTCACGGGCCTTTTCGTGCTGGCCTGGGTGGCCGGCGTGGCGCTGTTCTTCGTCGCCGAGAACACGGGCATCTTCGCGCTCGACATCATGACCGCGCTGGTCATGACGCCGTTGGGGCTGCCATGGAACCTGACGCCCGTCTTCACCGGCGGCTCGGAAACCACGCGCCTGGCCATCGCGCTGGGGGCGCCGGCTCTCAACGTCGTCATCGTCTGGGGGCTGTGCAAGGCCGTGGCCCGGCGCTTCT
>JALVFB010000300.1 GCA_027030295.1 Hyphomicrobiales bacterium | reverse complement strand
AGGATGTATTCGTAAATCTCGTCGGACAGCACCATCATGCGCGGGTGCGCTCGCACGATTTCCGCCAGCCCCGCCAGCATCTCGCGCGAGAACACCGCGCCGGAAGGGTTGCATGGCGTGTTGATCATGACGAGTTTCGTGCGCTCCGTGACAGCTTCGGCGATGCGATCAAGGTCCAGGCCGAAACCGGCCTTCGCATCCGCCTCCACCACCACCGGCACGCCGCCGGCCAGCTTGACCATGATCTCGTAGGACACCCAGTAGGGCGCGGGCAGGATGACCTCGTCGCCAGGGTCGACCAGCGCCAGCACGGCATTGGCCAGCGCCTGCTTCGCGCCGGTGGTCACCAGCACGCCGTCGGCGCCATAGTCCAGGCCGTTTTCCCGCCGCAGCTTTTCGGCGATGGCGGCGCGCACCTCGGGGAAGCCGGGCAGGGGCGGATAATGCGTATATCCCTGTTCCAGCGCGGCGCAGGCGGCCTGGCGGATGATGCGCGGGGTGTCGAAATCCGGCTCGCCGAGCGTGAGAGAGACGATGTCGCGGCCTTGCGCGCGCAGTTCGCGGGTGAGGCGCGACATGCGCAAAATGGCCGATTCCTCCATGCAGCGCAGGCGCTGCGCGAGGTGGGCGGCGGGGTCGAAGGTCGGTGTCGGCATGGAGCCTCCTTGCGCTGCCTGCCGTGGCGGACTATGCCGGACGCATGGCAAACGAACGGGAATGCGCATGATGTCTTTCAAAACGCTGCTATACGCCAGCATGATGGCCGCGGCAACGCTGCTGACCGGGTGCGCCACCGTGCCCGGACCGCGGGAAGCGGCGGCCAACGCCGCGGCAGAGCGCGGATGGCGCACGGAGCCGGTGATCTATAACGGCCGGCGATATCAGGTGGCGTTTCGGCGGCGGGCTGGCGGAACATTCGCCGTGCGCATTTCCGCGCCCGGCCGGCGGCTGGGCGCCACGGCAGGGGATGGACGCATCATGCGCGCGGTGGCGGAGGCGGCGGTGCATCATTTTCATTGCCGCTCCAGCCAGAAGGCGCGGCTGCGCAACCCGCGGCCGGAAAACGGCCGCTGGCTGATGGAAGCCTCCTGCGGTTGAGGCGTGGCTGGACGGGTTGCGTCTTTCCAGCCTTGGTTGAAGATTTCCTGATATTGCGCTTCAGTTTGCGTTCAGGTGGCATGCGGCATGCATGGCGCAAGGGCAGAGAAGTCCACCGTGCCGAAATGGCACGCAACACTGCCCTTGAGAGGTGTGGCCATGCAAAATGCGCCTGAAAATGGCAAGATCGTGCAATTCCCCGTGCGGCTGGCGGAAGCGGAAGTGTTCGCGCATGAAGACCTGGCGCGTATTTTCGCCGCCTGGCGCCAGCAGCTGGTGACGGGCCGGATGCCGCAGCTGCACGAGTTCGCGCCGCGCATGCTGGGACGGTGGATGGCCTACAGCGGCGTGGTGGAGGCCGCGGCCGGCGAGTTGGCATTTCCGGGCGTGGAGCCGCCGTTGCGCTGGCGGCTGGCGGGCAGCGCCCTGTGCAAGCTGGCGAACCGCGAGCTGGATGGCACGGAAGCGCTGGAAGACTGGTATCGGTTCGAGCGCGCCACCCTGCGGCGGTTGCTGGCGCAGTTGATGGAGCAGCAACATCCGTTCCTGGCGCAGATCCGGCTGGATGGCATGCCGGGCGAGGCGCGGCTGGAGGTGCTGGCCCTGCCGCTGCTGGATCCGGCGCGCAAACAGACGGTGGCGCTGATGATATTCCGCCCGTTCTTCGCCGCCGGGCGGGTGGTGCCCGGGTCGCTGGAGCAGGCGCGGCTGGTGAGCCTGCGGGTGCTGACGGCGGGGGCGGAGAAACGGGTGCCGGACGGCAAGGAGACGGAGGCGGCGCAGGTGTTGCCGTTGTTCAGCGGCGAGACGGCGTGACGGCAGCGCCGGTCAGCATTTGCCGATGAGGTCGCCGATGCCCCTGGCGCCGTTGGCGCAGCTGGACTTGCCGTTGCCGGCGGGCCTGACGGACGGCTTGGGGCGTGGCAGGGGCACGGGGCGCCGCCGCTTTTCCAGCGCCGCCTCGCGCTTGCTTGCGCCGCGCAGCACCAGTTCGCGCCAGCCCGGCACGCCACGCCAGAGGTCGCGCGAGAGGGGCAGCATGGGGCGCTTGAGCCGGGTGCGATAGACGTGCACCCCTTGCAACACCTTCTGCACGTAGTTGCGCGTTTCGGTGATCGGGATCAGCTCCACCCATTCCACCGGGTCGGGCGCGCCGGTGCGCATGTCGCCATAGGCCGCCAGCCACTTGCGCACGTTGCCGGCGCCGGCGTTGTAGGCGGCAAAGGCCAGCGCATAGGAGCCGCCGAAGTTCTGCATGATGCGCGCCAGATGGTGGCGGCCCAGCATCAGGTTGTAGTCGGGCCGCGTTTTCAGCCAGTCGCGGCGGAAGCTGATGCGCATCACCCGCGCTTCCAGGCGGGCGGTGGAGGGCATGAGCTGCATCAGCCCGTGGGCGCCGGCATGGCTGCCGGCATGGGGGTCGAATTCGCTCTCCTGGCGGGTGATGGCCAGCACCACCGGCAGCTCCAGAATGTTCTCGCGCGTCCTGTGGCGGGGCAGGGCGCGGGTGGGATAGCCGTAGTTGTCGATGTCGATGCCGCGGCTGCCGGCGGCCTTGGCCAGACGCACGGCGTTGGCGGGGCCGGAGATGTCCCACAGCCAGGACGCGGCGGCGGCCAGCTCCGGCGCCTTGTGGAAGGAAAAGGCCAGCGGCCAGACGAATTGACGCACGCGGCGCTTTTCGCCCGCCCTGGCCAGCAGGCGGGCGGCGCGCATCAGCTCGTGCGCGCCCACGCGGCACTTCGCATCGGCCGTGGGCCAGCCCATCTTGAGCGGGATGGGCTTGCGGCCCAGCCCCAGCTTCTCGCGCGACAGCAGGCCGTAATAGACCGTCGGGGTGGTGGCGGCGGCGCGGTAGGCGCGCCGCGCGCCGTCGATGTCGCCCAGCGCCTCGCGGGCGCGGCCGACCCAATACCAGCCCTTGGATTTCCAGGTGCGGCTCTTGGCCAGCTTCGGCAGGCGCAGGAAGTGCTTCAGCGCGGTCTTCGCGTCATGCAGCTTTTCCAGCGCGATGAAGCCGGCGAGAAATTCGCCGCGGAAAGAGGCCTTGCCGGGTTTCGTGAAGCCGTGCGAGGCGGCGAGCCGGTAGGCGTCGCGCCAGTGATGGCGATAACGGTTGGCCAGCAAATAGCGGGCGATGAGGCGTTTTTCCGTCCACCACTGTTTCGGCATGAGCTGGCGGTTGTGGGCGGTGGGCAGACCTTTCAGGATGGAAAGCGCCTTCAGCGTCCGGCCGGTCTTGCGATAATAGCGGGCCAGCGCATAGCGCAGCGCCTGCTTGCCGCGCATGGACGCCGGCAGCTTGCGCCAGGCGTGCACCGCACCGCCCCGCCGCCGCATGAGGGCGCGGGCGGCGGCCGCCGCCTTGCGGTAGGCTTCGGGCAGGTGGCGGGAAAAGCGCACGGCGTGGCGGGTGCGCTGGGCCATGATGAGCCGCCACAGGCGGGCGGCGTCATCGGCGGTGGTGAGCAGCCGGTGGAGGTTGCGATAGATGTAGTCTTCCGCATCCGCGGCGAGATAAGGATTGCGCCAGGCCGCCTTGAGCAGGGTGCGGGCCTTTTCCGTTTCGCCACGGGAAAGCAGGAGGCGGGCCAGCGCCGCCTTGCCATAGGCGCTGGCCGGCTTGTGTTTCGCGAAATAAGCGGCGAGCCGGGCGTTGGAGCCGTTCAGCAGCAGCTTCTTTTCGCCCAGCATGCGAAAGGCGCCGGCGCGGGGCCAGCGCGGGTTGGCGTTGGAGAAGTTCAGCAGATCGGCGACGGAGGCGCGGCGCACATGGGCGCGCAACCACAGCCATGTCGCCGTCTTGCGCGCGGCCGTGTCGCGTCCGGCCAGGGCCAGCGCCCGGGACAGGTCGCCTTGCGCCGCCAGCTTGACCGCCTGCACGCTGGTGGCGGGAATGGCGGCGGCGGAGCAGGTGGCGGCATGGGTGGCGGCAGGCGGCAGGCAGGAAACGCTCAGCAGGCCCGCCAGCGCCAGCATGGCCAGGCGTATCTTTCTGCCTTGTCCGGGAAACATCATCAAACCCATGTTCCTGCCGCCATTCATCATGAAATGTGGCGCACCCGTGGCGGCTTCGGGGAATCGCCCGCACCCTCGCGCCACATAATGCGCCGGAATGCGGCGAAGCTGTGATGACGGGCGCCCCGCGCCGCCATGCGAAAGCCGCTCGCGCGTTCGGCATGCGGCTTGCCGCCGGCATGCCGATGTGATTAAGCTCGCGCAGACATCACTATCGCGCAAGCAGGGTTACCAAATCCTCAAGGAGGCAGGAGCCGTGGAAACGTCCGGACTGAAGGGTTCCATCGTCGCCATCGTCACGCCCATGACCGAGGACGGGGCCATCGACGAGGCGGCGCTCAGACGCATGGTGGACTGGCACGTGGAGCAGGGCACGCATGGCATCGTGGCGGTGGGCACCACCGGCGAGTCGCCGACGCTGGATCACGACGAGCACATGCGGGTGGTGGAAGTGATCATCGAACAGGCGGCTGGCCGGGTGCCGGTGATCGCCGGCACCGGTTCCAATTCCACGGACGAGGCCATCGCGCTGACGAAACACGCGGCCGAGGCCGGGGCGGACGCGGCGCTGGTGGTCGTGCCCTATTACAACAAGCCGACGCAGGCGGGGCTGTATGCGCATTTCCGGGCGGTGGCGGAGGCGGCGCCGGAATTGGCGGTGCTCATCTACAACGTGCCGGGGCGCACGGTGGCGGATATCTCCAACGACACCATCACGCGGCTGGCGAAAGAGGTGCCCAACATCGTCGGCATCAAGGACGCCAGCGGCGATCTCAACCGGCCTTCGCTGCTGCGCCTTTCCGCCGGGGCGGACTTCATTCAGCTTTCCGGCGAGGACGGCACGGCGCTGGGCTTCAACGCGCACGGCGGGCGGGGCTGCATTTCGGTCACCGCCAACGTGGCCCCGAAGCTGTGCGCCGAGTTTCAGGAGGCGACGCTGGCCGGCGATTTCGCCAGGGCGCTGGAGTTGCAGGACAGGCTGATGCCGCTGCACAAGGCGCTGTTCGTGGAGACTTCGCCGGGGCCGGTGAAGTATGCCTGCTCGCTGCTGGGGCTGTGTTCGCCGTTCGCGCGGCTGCCGATGGTGGAGATCGCCGATTCGTCGAAGGAGGCGGTGAAGGCGGCCATGCGGCACGCGGGGATTCCGGATTGAGTCCGTCAGCCCGGCGGGGTGGTTCCAGCGGAGCGGAAAGGTAGGCCATGTCCTCGAAACGGGGCGGCGCGCGCAAGACCGGCGACGGCGGCAAGGTGGTGGCCGAAAACCGGCGCGCGCGGCATGATTATGAAATCCTGGAAACGTTCGAGGCCGGGCTGGCGTTGCTGGGCACGGAAGTGAAGAGCCTGCGCGAGGGCAGGGCAAACATCGCGGAAGCCTACGTCTCGCCGGAGGGCGGCGAGCTGTGGCTGATCAACGCCGACATCCCGGAATATCGCTTCGGCAATATCAACAATCACGAACCCCGGCGCAAGCGCAAGCTGCTGATGCACAAGCGCGAAATAAAACATCTCACGGACGAGGTGCAGCGCAAGGGCATGACCATCGTGCCGCTGAAGATGTATTTCAACGGCAAGGGACTGGTGAAGCTGCTCATCGGTCTGGCGAAAGGGCGCAAGAAGCACGACAAGCGCGAAGTGGTGAAACGCCGCGACTGGGAGCGGCAGAAAGCGCGGCTGATGCGTCTGAAAGGATGAGCGGGAGCGCATGAATCCGAGACTGCTGAGCAGGCGCATGGCGCGACGGCGGGCCGAAGCCCTGGCCGCGGCGCTGGCGGAAGGCGGCTGGCCGGTTTTCAGCGCCGCTTCCGCCTATGAGGTGGCGGAGGACGCGTGGCAGGTGGAGGCGTTGTGCGACCCGCAGGCGCTGGCGGCGGATGGCGTGGACGTGGGCGCGGCGGCGCTGGCGCTGGCGCGGAGGCTGGCGGTGGCGGCGGGCTGCGCGGACGCGGGCTTTCACCTGGCGCAGTTGCCGCAGATCGACTGGGTGGCGAAGGTGCAGAGCGGCTTGCGGCCGGTGCGGGCGGGGCGGTTCTTCGTGCATGGTCGGCACGACCGGGGGCGGCGGCCGGCAAATGCGGTCTGCATCGAGATCGAGGCCGGGCTGGCCTTCGGCACCGGGCATCATGGCACGACGAAAGGCTGCCTGCTGGCACTCGACTGGCTGTTGAAGCGGAGCGCGCTGTGGCCGGGGCGCGGCATGCGGGGGCGCGGCATGCGGGTGCTGGACGTGGGCGCCGGCTCCGGGGTGCTGGCCATCGCCGCGGCGCTGGCGCATCTGTCGGAGGCGCTCGGCGGCGACATCGACCCGGTGGCGGTGGAAACGGCGCGGGCCAACGCGCGGGCGAATGGCGCCGGCGCGGTGCGCTTCGTCACCGCCGCGGGAGTGATGCATCCGTTCATTCATCGCCGCTTCGCGCCATTGCCGATGCGGCGGCAACGGCGGCGCCGGGAAGGGCTGATGCGCGTGCGGCAGGCGCTGGCGGCCAGCCGCACGCCGCAGCCGACATATTCGCGCTGGCGGGCATTGCGGGCGCAGACGCGGCGGCGGCGAGAAGGCGGATTCGACCTGGTGTTCGCCAACATCCTGTCCCGGCCGCTGGTGCGGCTGGCGCCGCAACTGAGCGCGCAGGTGAGGCGCGGCGGTCATCTGGCGCTTTCCGGGCTGCTGGCGGAGCACGAAGCCTTCGTGCTTGCGGCCTATGCGCCGCGCGGCTTCCGGCTGGTTCGACGCTGGCGGCTGGAGGGCTGGAGCACCCTGCTGCTGCGCAAGGGCATGGGAAAGTCCGGCGAGGTGAGGTGAGAATGGCGCAGGCGCCGCGAAACTTGCGTAGATGGAGGCGTTATTAAAAAGGCCCGGCTGGGGGAGGGATCCAGCCGGGCCAGGTAACAGAAGCCAGGAGGGAGAAAGAAGAGGGAGGGGAGAACTTCTGGCCTGACTTCCGAAACAGCAACAGAGGGAGGAGAAGCGAGCAACCCTGCAAGGGAGCGTCTCCAAATCTGTTGACCCCTATATGCTCGCACGATTTGTCTTAAGCAATGGTAAATGACGTAAAACTGATATGCGCATGATGCATGGGTTTTTCATTGAAATAACCATATGATTTTTTGCGATTTAACAGCCTTTCATGAAGTGCCGTTCATAATTTTTCCTTATTTCCGAGCGTCTGAATCGGTTATCCGGTCGCCAGCTTTTGCGCAATCATCGCGCGAGATTCTCAACTTTTTCGCCTTTTCATCCCCTGGCTTGACACCTGGGCCGCCAGCGCGCACCTCTTCGGTCAATGGAGGAAAACATGGATCGGCCCCACGCAAACACCCGCAGCCGCTTTCAGACGTTCGAGAGCCGCGCCGAGCCGGAAAAGGCGGGCGAACGGCTGCGCGCCTTGCGCGCGCGCATGCGGGCGCTGGGGTTGGCCGCCTTCATCGTGCCGCGGTCGGATGCGTTCCAGAACGAATACCTGCCGGCCAGCGAGGAGCGGCTGGCGTGGCTGACGGGCTTTACCGGGTCTGCCGGGTTGCTCATCGTGCTGGAGGACGTGGCGGCGTTGTTCGTGGACGGGCGCTATACCCTGCAGGCGGCGCAACAGGTGGACACGGACGTGATCGCCGTGCTGCCCATCGCCGAGCACAGGCCGCACGAATGGCTGGCCGGGCGGCTGCGCGAGGGCGAGGCGGCCGGGGTGAATCCGTGGCTGCTCACCCGCGCCGGCGCCGAACGCTATCGCAAGGCGCTGGAAAGGACGGGAGCCGAGCTGCGTTACGTGTTGCCCGATCCGGTGGAGGAGATCTGGCATGACCGGCCGGCGCCGCCGGATGCGGAAATCTTCCGCCACCCGTTGCGGCACGCCGGGCGCGGCGCAGAAGAGAAGCTGGAGGAGGTGCGCGCGGCCATCGCGAAAAAGGGGGCGGACGCGGCGCTGATCACCGCCACCGATTCGGTGAGCTGGCTGTTCAACATCCGCAGCCGGGCCATTCCGCACAACCCGGTGGTGTTGGGCTTCGCGCTG
>JALVFB010000299.1 GCA_027030295.1 Hyphomicrobiales bacterium | reverse complement strand
GGGCTTCCGCCGCATCACCTGGTTTCCCGACCGGCCCGACGTGCTGGCGCGCTATACCGTGCGCATCGAGGCGGACGCCGAGCGCTGCCCGGTGCTGCTGTCCAACGGCAACCTCGTCGAGCAGGGGAAGCTGGAGGACGGGCGGCATTACGCCATCTGGGAAGACCCGTTCCCGAAGCCCGGCTACCTGTTCGCGCTGGTGGCGGGCAAGCTGGAGGCGCTGCACGACACCTTCATCACGGACGAAGGCCGCCGGGTAAAGCTGGGCCTGTGGACGGAGCCGGGCAAGAGCGGCCGCGCCCGCTGGGCCATGAAATGCCTCAAGCGCGCCATGCGCTGGGACGAGGAACGCTTCGGCCTCGCCTGCGACCTCGATGTCTACAACGTCGTGGCCATCGCCGATTTCAACATGGGAGCGATGGAGAACAAGGGACTGAACATCTTCAACGACAAGTATGTTCTCGCCGACGAGCGGACGGCCACGGACACCGACTTCGAGAACATCGAGGGCATCATCGGGCATGAGTATTTCCACAACTGGACGGGCAACCGCATCACCTGCCGCGACTGGTTCCAGCTGTGCCTGAAGGAGGGGCTGACGGTCTTCCGCGACCAGGAGTTCACTTCCGATATGCGCTCGCGGCCGGTGAAGCGGCTGGCCGACGTGCGGCTGCTGAAAACCGTGCAATGGCCGGAGGATTCCGGGCCGCTGGCGCATCCGGTGCGGCCGTCGCAATACTACGCCATCGACAACCTCTATACCGCCACCGTCTACGAGAAGGGCGCGGAAGTGGTGCGCATGCTGCACACGCTGCTGGGCGAGGAAGGCTTCATGCGCGGCATGGCGCTCTATGTGGAGCGGCATGACGGGCAGGCGGTGACGGTGGAGGACTTCATCCGCTGCTTCGAGGACGCCACCGGGCGGAATCTTTCACAGTTCTTCCGCTGGTATGCGCAGGCCGGCACGCCGGAGCTGACCTTCGACTGGGCGCATGACGCGGAGAGCCGCACCTTCACGCTGAAGGTGAGGCAGCACACGCCGCCGACGCAGGATCGGCAGGAGAAACTGCCGCTGCACATGCCGCTTTCCATCGCCCTGTTCGACCGGCAGGGGCGCAAACTGCGCGAGGACATGCTGGAGCTGACGGAAGCGGAGCACGCCTTCACCTTCGCCGACGTGGCGGAGCCGCCGGTGGTATCGCTGAACCGAGGTTTTTCCGCGCCGGTGAAGGTGCATGCACCGTTTTCGCCCGACGATCTGTTGCTGCTGCTGGCGCACGAGGACGACGGCGTGGCCCGTGCCGAGGCCGCCGGACAGTTGTGGCAGCGGCACATGCTGGCGCATTACGAGGGTGCGCCGGAGCCGGCCGCGCCGCTGGCGGAAGCGCTGGCGGCGGCGGTGCGGGCGCTGCGCGATGCCGACCCGGCGCTGCTGGCGGAGCTGCTGACGCCGCCGGGCATGGGCATGCTGATGGATGCGCTTGCCGGCGACATCGACCCGGAGCGGTTGCAGGAAGCGCGCAACGCCGTGATGGGCGAGGTGGGCCGGACGCTGGCCGATCTGCTGTCCGAGACGTTCCGGCTGGCGCGGGTGGAAGACCCCTATGCGCCGACGCCGGAGCAGACCGCGAAGCGGGCGCTGCAATCGGCCATCCTCAGGATGATGGTGGCCGCCGACCCGGCGGGCGGGGCGAAAGTGGCGTTCGCCACGTGGAAACAGGCGCGCAACATGACGGAAATGGCCATGGCGCTGACCGCGCTCGCCCTCACCGATAGCGAAGAGCGCGAAAAGGCCATGGCCGAATATGTGGAGCGCTTCGGCGACGATCCGCTGTTGATGGACAAGTGGCTGAGCTGGCAGGCCATGTGGCCCTTCAGCCGTTGCGTGCACACCATGCACGAGCTGATGGAAAGCCGCTGGTTCACGCTTGCCAACCCCAACCGCGTGCGCTCGCTGCTGGGCGCGTTCGCGCACGCCAATCCGGTGTGCTTCACCCACCATGATGGTTCCGGCTTCGAGCTGATCGGCAATGCGGTGGAAAGGCTGGATGCCATGAACCCCACCGCCGCCGCGCGGCTCGCGTCCTCCTTTCGCCTCATCGGGCGGCTGGAGCCGGGGCGGCGGGACAAGGCGCGCCAGGTGCTGGAACGCATCGCCGAAAGGAAAAGGCTCTCGCCGGATACCCGAGACATCATCCTGCGCATCCTGGCCGGGCTGAAACAGCCTACCGCATGAGGATGTAGCGCATGTTCACCCAGCCGCCGACGCCTTCCCGCGCGCGAACTTGGCACCAGTTCCCACGGCAGTGGTCGGTGACGATGACGCCGCAATAGCGTGGCGGCAGGGAGGCCACGCGGCGATAACGCACGGACGGCCCGGCGCGCATCCACAGCACATCACCGCGCGCCACGCCCACCACGCAGGCGTTTGGATGCGACCAGCCCGCATCGTCACCGCCTTCGTCCAGATACCGCGCATTCACCCAGCCGACGCGCCCCTGGTAACGCACCTTGCACCAGCGCCCGCCGCGCACGCAACGGCGCCAATATACGCGCACGCCACAGGCGCGCGGCCCGATGCCGCCGATGCGGCGATAACGCACGGACGGCCCGGCGCGCATCCACAACACGTCCCAACCGGCCACGCCGGTCACACAGGCGGCGCGGGTGGGCATGGTGATCAGCGGCGAGGCGACCATCAATAGCGCCATCGCCACTGCTCGCGGAAAAATCCAACCCTTCATGATCAAATCCTCCTTCCCGTATGGGGCCAAGGCTGTCACACCAAGCTGCCAAAGATTGACCGGTAAAACCGTCCCGCGCCCTCAGGCCCTTGTTTTTCATAATTCGGGGATTGGGTGGGGGCGCGGGGCGGTGGGTGGTTCTTTATGCAACATGGTATCACCCGGCCTCTGGCCACGGTGTGAACGCGCCGTTCATCCGCCATTCAGGAAAGAAAAAGCCCCGGCGCGAGCGACGCCGGGGCCTTGCGAGCGATCCTTGTCGCTGTCGCATCACTTCGGCAGCTTGTCGTCGATGCCTTTCACATACCAGTTCATGCCCAGCAGTTCCTTGTCGGCCATCACCTCGCCCTTCTTCACCCGGAGCTTGCCGTCCTGATCATAGATCGGCCCGGTGAACGGGTGCAGCTTGCCCGAGCGAATGGCCTCTTCCGTCTCCTCGGCCATCTTCTTCACATCATCCGGCATGTTGGTATAGGGCGCCATTCTCACCATGTCGGCGGCCAGCCCGCCCCAGGTGTCCTCGCTCTTCCAGGTGCCGGTGAGCACCGCCTTGGCGCGCCGGATATAGTAGGGTGCCCAATTGTCGATGATGGCGGTAAGCTGCGCGTGCGGTCCGAACTTGATCATGTCGGAAGCCTGGCCGAAGGCGTGAATGCCCTTTTCCTCCGCCACCTGCATGGGCGCGGCGGAATCGGTGTGCTGGGTGAGGATGTCCGCCCCCTGTGCGATCAGCACCTTGGCGGCGTCAGCCTCCTTGCCCGGATCATACCAGGAGTTCACCCACACCACCTTGATCCTGAACTGCGGGTTGACGCTCTGCGCGCCCAGCATGAAGGAATTGATGCCGCGCACCACCTCCGGAATGGGAAACGAGGCGATGTAGCCCGCCATGCCCTTTTTCGACACCTTGGCCGCGATTTTCCCGATGATGTAACGGCCCTCGTAGAAACGGGAGGAATAGGTGGCGACGTTTTTCGCGCGCTTGTAGCCGGTGGCGTGCTCGAACTTCACTTCCGGATGACGTTTGGCCACCTTCAGCACCGTGTCCATGTAGCCGAACGACGTGGCGAAAATGAGCTTGTGGCCGGAGCGCGCCAGCCGTTCCAGCGCCCGCTCCGCGTCCGCGCCTTCCGGCACCTTTTCCAGATAGCTGGTCTGCACCTTGTCGCCCAGCGCCTTTTCGATGGCTTGCCGGCCCTGGTCATGCTGATAACTCCAGCCATGATCGCCGACAGGCCCGACGTAGATGAAGCCGACCTTGAGTTTCTCTTCCGCCTGTGCCGCCCCGGCAAGACCCAGAACGAGAGCGGCGGCAAGGGTCATTTTCAGCGTGCTGCGCATGGATCTCCCTCCCTGCATTGATGTTCAGCGCTCCGGCAGGAACGGCTGGCCGATCATGGCCGGGGTATTGGTGAGAGTCAAAGTGCGGTTGCGGGCAATCAACACCAAAGCGACGATGGTTGCAAGATAGGGCAACGCGGTGAGAAACTGCGGCGGCAGGCCGAAGCCCGCGGCCTGCGCATGCAGCCCCAGGATCCACACCGCGCCGAACAGGTAGGCCCCGGCCAGCACGCGCAACGGCCGCCAGGTGGCGAACACCACCAGCGCCAGCGCGATCCAGCCACGCCCGGCGGTCATGTCCTCCACCCACTGCGGCGTGTAGCTGACCGAGAGATAGGCCCCGGCCAGCCCGGCCATGAGGCCACCGAACAGGATGGCCAGCGTGCGCACCCGGCGCACCGGGTGGCCCAGCGCGTGCGCCGCGTGATGGTTCGTGCCCACCGCGCGCAGGATCAGCCCGGGGCGGGTGCGGAACAGGAACCACGCCACCGCCGCCGTCATCAGGAAGGAGAGATAGACCAGCACGTCATGGCCGAACAGCACCGGGCCGATGAACGGAATGTCGGAAACGCCCGGAATGTGCAGCCGCTCCAGCCGCACCCCCGGCTGGCCCACGAAACCCTCTCCGAACAGCCCGGATAGCCCCAGCCCGAACAACGCCAGCGCCAGCCCGGAAGCCACCTGGTTGGCCGCCAATGCCTGTGTCAGAAACACGAACGGCAGCGCCACCACCGCCCCGGCGATAGCGCCCGCCAGCACGCCCGCGAGTGGCGAACCGCTAACGTTGGCCACGGCGAACGCGGTGAGCGCGCCCATGGCCATCATGCCTTCCACGCCCAGGTTCAGCACGCCCGAGCGCTCCACCACCAGCTCGCCCGTCGCCGCCAGCAGCAGCGGCGTCGCCGCCGCGATCACCGTCAGCAAAAAGGCTTCCAGCCCGCTCATGTCGCGCCTCCCCCGTCTGCCGCGCCAAAACCCCCGCCACCCGGCGTGCGGATGATGATGGCGTCTCCCTTGCGCACATCCACGGTGCAGGCGGAAGGCAGCCGCTCTCGTGAGCCGTCGGCGCGGCGCAAGATATTCTCGCCCGGCGCCGCGTCGCCGCCGCCGCTCAGGCCGAAGGGCGCCACGCGGCGCCGGTTGGTCAGCAGCGAGGCCGTCATGGCCTCGCGGAACCGGATGATGCGCTCGACACCGTCGCCACCATGCCAGCGCCCGGCGCCGCCGGAGCCGCGCCGCACCGCGAAACGCTCCAGCAGCACGGGATAGCGGAACTCCAGCACCTCCGGATCGGTAAGCCGGGTGTTGGTCATGTGGGTGTGAATGGCGCTCTCGCCGTGCCAGCCCTCGCCGGCCCCGGCGCCGCCACAGATGGTTTCGTAATACTGATGTCGCGCGTTGCCGAAGGTGAAGTTGTTCATGGTTCCCTGGGCGGCGGCCATCACCCCCATGGCGGCGAACAGCGCGTCCACCACCACTTGCGAGGTTTCCACGTTGCCCGCCGCCACCGCCGCCGGCGGCCTCGGCTTGAGCAGGCAGCCGTCGGGCACGATGATGTCGATGGGTTTCAGGCAACCCGCGTTGAGCGGAATGGGCGCGTTCACCATGCAGCGGAAGACGTAGAGCACGCAGGCGCGCGTGATCGGCTCCGGCGCATTCAGGTTGTCCGGCAGTTGTGGGGAGGTGCCCGTGAAGTCCACCGTGGCCCGCCGGTTTTCCCCGTCGACGCGGATGGCGACGCGAATTTTCGCGCCATTGTCCAGCTCGGTTTCAAATGCGCCATCCTTGAGCGCGTCGATCACCTGCCGCACGCTTTCCTCGGCGTTGTCCTGCACATGACGCATGTAGGCCGCCACCATCTCGAGGCCGAAATGCGCCACCATCTTCTCGAGCTCGGCGATGCCGCGTCCGCAGGCCGCCACTTGCGCCTTCAGATCGGCGATGTTCTGATCGGGATTGCGCGCCGGGAACGGCCCGGCGGTGAGAATGGCGCGCATCTTCTCCTCTCGGAAGCGGCCATCCGCCACCAGCCGGAACGGCTCGATGAGCACCCCTTCCTCGTGAATGGTGCGCGCCTCCGGACTCATGGAACCGGGCGCCAGACCGCCGATGTCGGCATGATGTCCGCGCGCCGCCACATAGAACCTGGGGTGCGGTTCGTCTCCAATGAACACGGGAGACACGACCGTGACGTCCGGCAGATGCGTGCCGCCGCCATAAGGCGCGTTGAGCACCCAGGCATCGCCAGGTTTCAGGTCATCGCCCGCGGCACGGATGACGGCCTCCACCGCCCGATCCATGCTGCCCAGATGCACCGGCATGTGCGGCGCGTTGGCCACCAGCCCGCCTCGTGCGTCGAACACCGCGCAGGAGAAATCCAGCCGTTCCTTGATGTTCACGGAACTGGCCGTCTGGCGCAGGGATTCGCCCATCTGCTCGGCGATGGACATGAACAGGTTGTTGAACACCTCCAGCAGCACCGGATCGGGTTTCGAGAAGTCCTCTGTGCGCGTCAGCGCCGCCGCGGGCATGGCGCCGCCGGATTCCGCGGCCTCGCGTTTCAGCAGCAGGTGGCCATAGGCGTTCATTTCTGCCCGCCATCCCGGCTCCACGACCACCGTGGAGTTCGGCTCCACGATCAGCGCCGGCCCCGCCACCTCCTGGCCGGGCCGCATGGCGCCGCGGTCATACAGCGGCGCCTTTTGCCACGTGCCCTCGGCGTAAAAGTCGACCTCTTCCAGCGGCGCGGGCGCGCCCGTGACCGTTTCTTCCGCCGGTGTTTCCGGAATGCATGCGCCGCCACCTTCCGCCGCCACGGTGATGGCCTCCATCACCAGCGCCTTTTCCGGCTGAATGAAGCCGAACAATCGTGCGTGTTCCGCCTCGAACGCGGCGCGCAAGTCCTCCGCCGTGGCCGTTTCGGGAAAATCCACGGGCAGGGCCGTATCGGTTCCGTAATAACGCAGGAGAAGCCGTGCCTTCATCCGCGCTTCCGCATGCGCCACGCCCTTGTCTTCCAGCTCCGCCAGCGCTTCTTCCGCAAGCCGCCGGGCGAGCTTGCGCGCGCTCTTCAGCGTGTCGGGCGACAGCTCCTGCTCGATGCCGCGCGTGCGCTCGGCCCGGATGTCGGCCAGCCCGATGCCATAGGCCGAGAGCACGCCCGCCAGCGGATGCACGAGCACGGTCTTCATGCCCAGCGCGTCGGCGATGCGACAGGCGAACTGCGCTCCCGCGCCGCCGAAACAGTTGAGCAGATATTCCGTCACGTCGCGCCCGCGCTGAATGGAAATCTTCTTGATGGCGTTGGCCATGTTCTCCGTGGCGATGTCCAGGAACCCTTCCGCCACCTCCTCCGGCGTGCGCCCATCGCCCACCCGTTTCGCCAATTCCGTGAACGCCGCGCGCACCGCGTTCACGTCCAGCGGTTCATCGCCGTTCGGCCCGAACACGTGCGGGAAGTGCTTCGGCTGGATGCGCCCCAGCAGCACGTTGGCGTCCGTCACCGCCAGCGGCCCGCCACGCCGGTAGGACGCCGGGCCGGGGTTGGCGCCCGCCGATTGCGGCCCCACCTGAAAGCGCCCCTGCTCGTATTTCAGGATGGAGCCGCCGCCGGCGGCCACCGTATGCACCATCAGCATCGGCGCGCGCAGGCGCGTGCCCGCCACTTCCGTCTCGAAGCTGCGTTCGTATTCGCCGTCGAAATGCGACACGTCGGTGCTGGTGCCGCCCATGTCGAAGCCGATGACTTTCTCGAACCCGGCGAGTTTCGCCGTTTCCACCATGCCCACCACGCCGCCGGCGGGACCGGAGAGAATGGCGTCCTTGCCGGCGAAATGATCCGCCGAGGTCAGCCCGCCGGAGGACATCATGAAGAACAGCCGGGGAGAGGCATGTTCGTCATCCCGGTCTTCACTCGTCATTCCGGCGAAAGCCGGAATCCCGTGGAGAGATGCCGCACGAGACCCCGGCTTTTGCCGGGGTGACGAGGGGGGCACCGCCCCCAGCGCCGCCGCCACCCGGTTGACGTAAGCGCGCAGCACCGGCGTCAGATAGGCG
>JALVFB010000298.1 GCA_027030295.1 Hyphomicrobiales bacterium | reverse complement strand
GCCGCGGCCAACGACAATGCGGGGCAGGGCGCGGGCGTTGCGGTCTATGGCGGATTGCCGGACGGCGGCGGGGGTGGCGCGACGGGTGATGGCGCCGCCAATTCCGGTGATGCGGATGCGGGAGGCGTGGAAGCCGGCGCCGGTAACGATGGCGACTTGACGACCGGCACCGGTGGCCTCTATTGAACGCCGCTGGCCATGGGCATCGGCGGTGGCCGATTCTCCTGCCACGCACGGAAAACCTGTTGGAGCATTGATGAAATGCGCACGGAAATCGCCAACCTGGTCGATGAAATCAAGCAGTCGCTGGGACTGCTGAGGAGGTATCTTTGACTGGGACAACGCGCTGTCCCGTCTGGAAGAGCTGAACCGGCAGGCCGAGGATCCCGCGCTGTGGGACGATCCGCAGCGGGCGCAGGAGCTGATGCGCGAGCGCCAGCTGCTGGACGAGAAGATCGGCCGCATCCGCGACTTCGAACAGCGCCTTCGGGACAATATCGAACTCATCGAGCTGGGAGAGGCGGAAGGCGACGAGGACGTGGTCGCCGAGGCCGAGCAGGCCATTCGCGAGATGCGCGAGGAGCTGGGCAAGCTGGAGCTGGAAAGCCTGCTCTCCGGCGAGGCCGACGCGAACAACGCCTATGTGGAAATCCATGCCGGCGCCGGCGGCACCGAAAGCCAGGACTGGGCCAGCATGCTCATGCGCATGTATGTCCGCTGGGCCGAGCAGCACGGCTACAAGGTGGACGTGGTGGAGGAATCCCGCGGCGAGGAAGCGGGCATAAAGTCCGCGACGCTTCACATCAGGGGGCACAACGCCTATGGCTGGCTGAAAACCGAATCCGGCGTGCACCGGCTGGTACGCATTTCGCCGTTCGACGCCTCCGCGCGGCGGCACACGTCCTTCGCTTCCGTGTGGGTGTATCCGGAGATCGACGACAACATCGAGATCGAGATCGCCGACTCGGATGTTCGCATCGATACCTTCCGCGCTTCCGGCGCCGGTGGCCAGCACGTGAACACCACCGACTCGGCGGTGCGCATCACCCACATTCCCACCGGCATCGTGGTCACCTGCCAGAACGAGCGCAGCCAGCACCAGAACCGGGCGCAGGCGTGGAAGATGCTGCGCGCGCGCCTCTACGAGCACGAGCTGCGCAAGCGCGAGGAAGAGGCGATGAAGGAGCAGGAGGCCAAGACCGACATCGGCTGGGGGCATCAGATCCGCTCTTACGTATTGCAGCCCTATCAGCTGGTGAAGGACCTGCGCACCGGCGTGGAAAATACCAATCCGCAGGCGGTTCTGGACGGCGACCTGGATGCCTTCATCGAGGCGGCGCTGGCGCAGCGTGTTCATGGCGACAAGGGCGAGGCCGAAAGCGCCCGATCCTGATTCTTCGGCTTCCGCGCAAGCGGCGGCATACCCGCAAGGGCTGTGGCATCGTGTCGCGCGGCCTTTCGGGGCATTTCCTCATGGCCCGCCACATTCTCAAATAGTATCGGCAGCTGGGGAGAGCGAATCGATGGCACCTTGGCGCCGCGAACCGGGGCGCGGCGCCATGCTGAACAAGGGCCGCAGGAAATGGCCGAGACCGGCACGAACGAGGCGACGCTGTCTCACCTGCCAGGACGGCAGAGACGCCTGGGCAACCCGCCGGGGCGCCGCGCCTGGGCGCCGGCGATGCTGCGTGGCGCGCTTGGCGCGTGTCCCGCCTGTGGGGAAGGGCGGTTGTTCGTGCATGGTCTGCGCGTGGCCGATGTTTGCGACCGCTGTGACGAGGAACTCTATCATCACCGGGCCGATCGCAAGGGGGTGGCGCTGGCCGCCTTCGTGGCGTTGCAGATCGTGCTGCTGCTGGCCGCGGCGTTGCAGTTTCTTGGCGTGCATTGGCCGCTATGGGTGTGGGTGGTGCCGTGGGCGCTGGCGTTTGTCCTGTTGATGCGGCCGGTGAAGGGCGCCGTGGTCGGCCTGCAATGGGCCTTGCGCCTGCATGGTTTTCAATACGCCGCCATGTGCCGCCCGCGGCGGAAATGAGCTTGCTT
>JALVFB010000297.1 GCA_027030295.1 Hyphomicrobiales bacterium | reverse complement strand
AGATGCGGTCATGACGACATTGCTGCTGAGCCATCCCGACTGCCTCGAGCACCGCACGCCGGCCGGGCATCCGGAATCGCCGGCGCGGCTGTTGGCCATCGAGAAGATTCTCGCCACGGAGGCCTTCGCCGATCTCGCCCGCGAGCAAGCGCCGCTGGCCGATGAAAGCCACCTGCTGCTGGCCCATGACGCCGGGCTGGTGGAAGCCGTGCGCGACCACGTGCCGGAAGAAGGCCTGTTCGCCATCGATGCGGACACCACACTCTCGCCGGGAAGCTGGCGCGCCGCGCTGCGCGCCGCCGGGGCGGCGGTGCGCGCCGCCCGGGCCGTGGCCAACCGCGAGGCGGACAACGCCTTCTGCGCCATCCGCCCGCCGGGACATCATGCCGAGCGCCACACCGCCATGGGCTTCTGCCTGTTCAACAACGCCGCCATCGCCGCGCGCTTCCTCACCGAGGAGGTGGGCGCGGAGCGGGTGGCCATCGTCGATTTCGACGTGCATCATGGCAACGGCACGCAGGACATCGTGTGGGACGAGGCCGACATCCTGTATTGCTCCACGCATCAGCACCCGGCCTATCCCGGCACCGGCCAAGCCACGGAAACCGGCGCGCACGGCAACGTGGTCAACTGCCCGCTGCCGCCGCAGTCCGGCGGCCAGCGTTTTCGCGAGGCGGTGCGCACGCGCATCCTGCCGGCGCTGAACGACTTCGCGCCGGAGTTCATCATCATCTCCGCCGGCTTCGACGCCCATGCCCGCGATCCGCTGGCCTCGCTGAACCTGACGGAGGAGGATTACGCCTGGGTCACGCTGCGCCTGATGGAAGTGGCGGATGCGCATGCCGGCGGACGCATTGTCTCGGTGCTGGAAGGCGGCTACGACCTGAAGGCGCTGGCCGCCTCGGTGGCGGTGCACGTGAAGGTGCTGATGGAGGGAGAAGCGGCGTCATGACGGAAGAGCAGACCCGGCGGCCGGTGGAGGAGATGAGCTTCGAGGAAGCCATCGCCGAGCTGGAGAAAATCGTGGAGCGGCTGGAACGCGGGCAGGTGCCGCTGGCCGAATCCATCGCCATCTACGAGCGCGGAGCGGCGTTGAAGAAACGTTGCGAGCAGCTGCTCAGGCAGGCGGAGATGCGCATCGAGAAAATCGTGCTCGACGAACAGGGCGCGCCGGCGGGCGTCGAGCCGCTGGACCCGGATGCCAACGGCGGATGATGGCGGCCGGCCTTTTCGCGCCGCCACGAAAATATCAACGAATGGTCAAGATTTGTCGGCAACAATCGGTTAACCATGTGGCCACCCGAATCGCACGAGGAAAACCGATGCCCGGAAAGACCATGCCGTCCCGCCGCCTGATGCTGGCCCTGCTGGCGGCCAGCCTCGCCCTGCCGGCCCTGCCGGGACGGGCCCAGCAGTTCACCGCGCTGCAAATGCAGATCTTGCGGGAGGTATCCGGTTTCTTCAACTCCTTCCGCACGCTGAAGGGCACGTTCACCCAGATCAGTCCGCGCGGGCGGGTTTCCACCGGCACGTTCATCATCGCCCGGCCGGGGCGCATGCGCTTCGAATACGCCCCGCCGCACCCACTCACCATCGTTTCCGACGGCACCTGGGTGGCCATTCGCAACAACGCCAGGGACAAGGTGGACTATTTCCCGCTGTCGAAAACGCCGCTGAAGATCGTGCTGGCCAGGCATGTGGATCTCATGCGCGACGCGGTGGTGGAGGACGTGCGCGAGCAGGACGGGCTGGCGCTGATCAGCCTGCGCGGACGCGACAAGTCCATGCCCGGCAAGCTGCTGCTGGTCTATGATCCGGTGCGGCGGATTCTCCAGCAGTGGACGGTCATCGACCCGCAGGGGCGGCGCACCACCGTGACGGTGGGCAAACTGCAACGCGACGTGCGGGTGAGCAGGAACCTGTTTCACGTGCCGCGCAATGGCGAGAGGACGCGCCGGCGCAACGTGCGGCAGAACTTTGGCGCGCGCCAGCAATGACCCTCCCCGCCGCCGCGGGATGCTTGCAAGCATATAAAGAAACCTTTATGAATGCCGGCGACCCTGGCGCGCCCGGCTGGGCGTGCCCGAATATCATCTGCCTTGAAGGGGCCGGCAACCATGCGCAAGGACTATCTCTTCACCAGCGAATCCGTCTCTGAAGGACACCCGGACAAGGTCTGCGACCGTATTTCCGACGAGATCGTGGATGCCTTTTTCCGCGCCGCGCAAACGGAGGACTATGATCCGGCGCTGGTGCGGGTGGCGGCGGAAACGCTGGCGACCACCAACAAGGTGGTGGTGGCCGGCGAGGTGCGCGGGCCGGCCTCGGTGAACGCGGAGGCCGTGGAGGCGCTGGTGCGCGAGACGGTGAAGGAAATAGGCTACGAGCAGGAAGGCTTTCACTGGCAGAAGCTGGACTTCGAATACCTGTTGCACGAACAGTCCGCCGACATCGCGCAAGGGGTGGACGCCGCCGGCAACAAGGACGAGGGCGCGGGCGATCAGGGCATCATGTTCGGTTTCGCCTGCACGGAAACGCCCGAGCTGATGCCGGCGCCCATTCATTATGCCCACCGCATCCTGCAACGGCTGGCGGAAGCGCGCCATTCCGGCGCCGAACCGAAGCTGGGGCCGGATGCGAAGAGCCAGCTGACGCTGCGCTATGCCGACGGACGGCCGGTGGAGGTGACCCAGCTGGTGGTGTCGCACCAGCATCTGGATCCGGATCTTTCTTCCGATGACGTGCGCGCCATCGTCGAGCCCTATGTGCGCGAGGCGCTGCCCGAGGGCTGGCTGACGGAAAACACCGTGTGGCACATCAACCCCACGGGCAAATTCCACATCGGCGGGCCGGACGGCGACTGCGGGCTGACGGGGCGCAAGATCATCGTCGATACCTATGGCGGCGCGGCACCGCATGGCGGCGGCGCCTTCTCCGGCAAGGACCCGACCAAGGTGGACCGTTCCGCGGCCTATGCCGCGCGCTATCTCGCGAAGAACGTGGTGGCCGCCGGGCTGGCGGAGAAATGCACCATCCAGCTTTCCTACGCCATCGGCGTTTCCGAGCCGCTGTCGCTGTATGCCGACCTGCACGGCACCGGAGAGGTGGACGAGGCGAAGCTGGAGAAGGCGCTGCGCGAGGTGATGGATCTGCGCCCGCGCGGCATTCGTGAACATCTGGGGCTGAACCGGCCGATCTACGCCCGCACCTCGGCCTATGGACATTTCGGCCGCCAGCCGGATGCCGAGGGCGGTTTCTCCTGGGAGAAGACCGATCTCGTCGATGCGCTGAAATCGGCGCTGGCGTGAAGCCGCAGGCGGCGTATTTCAGGTGAGCGATCCGGCCTTTTTCTCTTCCGCGGGCACCGCGCGCAGGCGGTCGGGGATGAACAGGCGAAAGGCCGTGCCGCGCGCCGTTTGCATCAGCGCGATGTCACCGTGATGCGCCCGCACGATCTCGCGGGTGATGGCCAGCCCCAGCCCGGTGCCGCCGCTGGCGGCGGAAGCGCCGACGAACGGCTCGAAGAGATGCTCGCGCACCTTTTGCGGCAGGCCGGGGCCATTGTCGGCGATGGTGATCTCCACCCCGCCCTCGCGGCGTTGCGCCCGCACCTCGATGCGCGGCTCCCCGCCTTCCGGCGGTGACGCGGCCAGCGCCTTCGCCGCGTTGTGCGCCAGGTTGAACAGGGCGCGAAAGAGCTGATCGGCGTCGGCGTCCACCAGCAGATCGCCTTCCACGCGGTTGATGAAGGCAATGCCCTCCTGTTGCGGCACGGTGGCGAACACCTCGGCCACGACGTCGCGCAGGGGCAACAGGTGGCGGCGCGGCTCCGGCTCGCGCAGGCGGCCATATTTCAGGGTGGCGGTGCAGAAGGTGATCGCCCTGTCCACGCTTTGCAGCAGCTTTGGCGCGAAGCGCTGCACCAGCGGGTCTTCCACCATGGTCAGGCGGTCGGAGAGCATGTGAGCGGCGGTGAGCATGTTGCGCAACTCATGGGCGATGCGCGAAACGGCCGCGCCGAGCGCCGCCAGCCGGTTCTTCTGGTGCAGCAGCTCGCGCACCTGCCCCTGCATGGCGGCGAAAGCGCGCTCCAGATCGCCGATTTCGTCACGGCGCGCCGGCGCGGGCAAGGGCGGGGCGTCTTCCGGCGCCTGGCCGAAGCGGGCCATGGCCCGCCCCAGCCGCCGCACGGGGCGGATGAACAGCGCATGCAGCGCCACATAGAGCACCACGCCGGCGGCCAGGGCCAGAACGAGGGCATATTTCAGGATGGCGAAGGAACGGGCGATGAGCGCCGCATAGAGCGGGTGCTCGTCCATGGCCAGCTCGATGAATTCGGCATCGATGGTGGGTGGACGGTCGATGACCACGATGGCGCGCTGGCCGCCCCTGAACAGGGTTTCCATGGCATCCAGCAGCGCCCGCCAGCCGCTCAGACCCCGCAGATCGTAACGCGCCTCGGCCATGGGCGGGCGGCGGCTTTGCAGCACCAGCCGGCGGGCGTCCCGCGTGCGCACCACCACCACCAGAACCCCGGCGCTGGTCAGCAGCTCGTCGCGCAGGCGCTCGGACACCATGTTGTCCGGCGCGGCGGACACGGCCAGCGTCGCCACTTCGGCCATGGCCACCCGGTCCTTCAGCCAGGTGAGGCGGAAGGAAGACAGCGTGGGCAGAAAGATGATGACGACGCCGAGGAACACGAACAGGGCGGTGAACACCAGCAGCTTGGCCGACAGCGACCGGCAGACGCCACCGCGGCGCGGGGCAGATGGTTCATTGGCGCTTGTCGGCATGGTTCGCTCCGCATGGCCTCGCTTTTTCCGTCGCCATCATATATGGGAAAGGCGGGATACGGAAATGCGGCGTGCGCAAGGGTGAACGCCCGGCATGCCCGAACGGAGAAAAACCATGCTGAAGGCGCGCATCATCCCCTGCCTGGACGTGAAGGACGGGCGCGTGGTGAAGGGGGTCAATTTCGTCAACCTGCGCGACGCCGGCGACCCGGTGGAGATCGCCCGGGCCTATGACGCGGCCGGCGCGGACGAGCTGTGCTTTCTGGACATCACCGCCAGCCACGAGAACCGGGGCATCATCCTGGACGTGGTGCGGGCCACGGCGGAGCAATGCTTCATGCCGCTGACCGTGGGCGGCGGCGTGCGCACCACCGAGGATATCCGCAGGCTGCTGCTGGCCGGCGCGGACAAGGTGTCGATCAACACCGCCGCCGTGTTCAATCGCGACTTCGTGCGCGAGGCGGCGGAGAAATTCGGCTCGCAGTGCATCGTCATCGCCATCGACGCCAAGCAGACCGCGCCCGGCAAATGGGAGATCTTCACCCATGGCGGGCGCAAGGGCACCGGCATCGACGCGGTGGAATATGCGCAGGAAGTGGTTTCGCTGGGGGCGGGAGAAATCCTGCTCACCTCCATGGATCGCGACGGCACCGGCGAGGGATTCGACATCGCGCTCACACGGGCCATCGTGGATGCGGTGTCCGTGCCGGTCATCGCCTCGGGCGGCGTGGGCACCCTCGAACACCTGGTGGAGGGGGTGATGGAAGGCGGCGCTTCCGCCGTGCTGGCGGCCTCGATCTTTCACTTCGGCACCCATTCCATCCCGGAAGCCAAGCGCTACATGGCCGAGCGTGGCGTGGCGGTGCGGCTGGACGGCGTTGAGACGGAGGCGGCGTGATGGCGGACGAAACGCGGCAGGCAATGCCCCATCGGCTGGAGGTGCTGGCGGCGCTCATCGACACGCTGGCCAGGCGCGTCGAAGCCTCGCCAAAGGAATCCTACACCGCCAAGCTTCTCAAGCAGGGCAGGCACAAGTGCGCCAAGAAGCTGGGCGAGGAAGGCGTGGAGCTGGCGCTGGCCGTGGTCGACGGCAAGAAGAAGGACGTGCGCGCGGAAGCGGCGGACGTGCTCTATCACTTCCTGGTGGCGCTGATGGCGCGCAAGATCCCCTTCGCCGACGTGATGACCGAGCTGGAAGGGCGCTTCGGCCTGTCCGGACTGGAGGAAAAGGCGCGCCGGCAGGAGAACTGAGCGCTCACTCCCCTCTTCCGATATTTCTTTTGCCAATACAACCCCTGCGTCATTTCGCTTCCGATATGAATCGTCTTTCCAGGCGTTTTTTCGTGAACCTTTTCTTTACCAAGACGGGAATATCGCACCACTTACGGTAATGGAATGATTCGTTCCGGGACAATTTCAATGTTTGATTCATAATTTGCCGATTAGCTACTCCGTGGGTGGGGGTGAGAAAGATATACCTCGCCACCCGCAGAAGAAAACCTCCGGTGGAAGGAAGGTTCTTTCTGCATAACAATCGAATGCAAGTGAGTGTGGAGTAGCGTCATGAAAAACATCATCAAGACGACCTTGCTGGCGGGCCTGGCCGTCAGCGTGCTGGGAACCGCCGCGCACGCCGCCACGGCGACATCGACGTTCACCGCCAAGATCGTTATCGAGAACGACTGTTCGGTGAGCTCGCCCAACGATCTGGACTTCGGCACCGTGGGCCTGCTCAGCTCCAACAAGGACACGTCCATGGACTTCACGGTGACCTGCACCAACGGCGCGGCCTACACCATCGCCATGGACAACGGCCAGAACGCTTCCGGTTCCACCAACCGCATGAAGAATGGCTCGGAATACGTGTCCTACGAGCTGTATCAGAACAACTCCTACAGCACCGTGTGGGATGACAGCAACACCGTGGGCAGCACCGGCACCGGCACGGCCCAGACGTTTACCGTCTATGGCCGCGTGCCGCCGCAGGCGACGCCGTCCGCCGGCACCTACACCGATACGGTGACCATCACGGTGACCTACTGATCGCCATTATCGGAACGAAAGCGTTACAAACTGGGGAGTGATGGGGGATGAACCGCTTTCTTGCGCCGTTGAAGGAAGTTGCCGCGCTGGCCACGGGCCTGGTGCTGGCCGGGGCATCGACGTCGGCGAACGCCGCGCAACTGCATGTGCGCCCGATCTCCATCGAGCTGACGGCGCCGGCGAAGGCCAGCAAGGTGATCCTGACCAACCGGGGCAAGACCCCCATCGCCGCCCAGGCGAGGCTGTTCCGCTGGACACAGAAAAACGGCAGGGACGTGCTGGAGCGCACCCGCATGGTGGTGGCCAGCCCGCCCCTGCTGAAAATGAAACCCGGCCGCGAGCATGTCGTGCGCATCGTGCGGCTGGCCAAAACACCGGTGCAGGGCGAGGAAAGCTATCGCCTGATCGTGGACGAGATCCCGCAGAAGAAGCTCAAGGGGTCGGGGGTCGTCTTCGCCCTGCGCTATTCCATTCCCGTGTTCTTTCAGCAGCCGGGGGCGACGCCGCCAAAAGTATCGTGGCAGGCGCTGCGCACGAAAGGGGGAGTGCTGCTGAAGGCGCGCAATGCCGGACAGAAACACGAGCGCATCAGCAACCTGCGGCTGACCCTGCCGGGCGGACGCACGGTGGTGGTGAGCAAGGGACTGGCCGGCTATGTGCTGGGGAATTCCGGGCGCGTCTGGAAAACGCGCCTGCACCTGAAAGCGGGCACAAGGCTGACCATCAGGGGGAATGGCTTGAATGGCCCGTTTACAACCACAATCCGGGTGCGCTGAGCCTCCTTCCCGCCTTGTCGGACAAACCGGTGACACATCCGGCCAGTGGTCCTTGACGGCGCTGGCGCGGGGCATCACGGCCCTGATGCTGCTCATCGGACTGCCCGCCGGCGAGGGTGGAGCACGGGAAGCGCAAACCGCACCCGCCGCGAATGCGGCGGACACCGTTCATGCGCATCGGAACTTCAATCTGGCGCGCTCGGCGGACAGCGGGGTGATGGTCATCGACAAGACCACGCCGGGGAAAAAGGCTGATTCCGCCTCGTCGGCTTCGGTTTCGGCAACGGACACGGAGACGAAGGCAGCGCTGACGCCAGGGCCGCCCATCGACCCGGCGACCGGCGACGATGCCGGGCAGAAGCTGTATCTGGAGGTCTTCATCAACGGCAATCCCACCAACCTGATCGCCGAGTTCGCGCAGACCGGCGAGGGGCAATTCGCCTCCACGGCGAAGGAACTGGACGAACTGGGTATCCGCGTGCCGGAGGGCAGCAAGCCCGATGATCTGATCGAGCTTTCCAGCCTCGGCGCCAGCGCGCATTATGACGAAGATGCGCAGCGCCTGGACATCCGCCTGCCG
>JALVFB010000296.1 GCA_027030295.1 Hyphomicrobiales bacterium | reverse complement strand
GTTGATGACGAGTGAAGCCGGAATGACGAGTGAAGCCGGAATGACGAGTGAGGCCGGCGTGACGGGTGGGAGGCACAAGGCCTTGAATGGTTCGAGCGAGCGGGAGAGCGGCATGGCGGAGATGAACCGGGAAGAAGAGGCGGCGTTGCGCGCGGCGCTGGCGGAGGATGCGCTGCTGCTGGCGCGGCTGCACGGGCGCGAACTGGACGCGCAAGCCCTGCGGGCGCTGCGCGCCGCGCCGTTCGAGACGCTGTTCACCCTTTTGCCGGAGGACGAGGCGGCGAAACAGGCGGCCGAAGTCATCGACGCCGGCTGGGAAGTGCTGGACGAAGGCGACGAGAAGAAACTCCTGGATCAGCTGGCCGCCGATTACGCCGCCACCTATCTCACCCACCGGCTGCGCGTGCCGGTGACGGAATCGGTGTGCCTGGACGAGGACAACCTGGAACGCCAACAGCCGATGATGGAAGTGCGCGAGTGGTATGAGCGCTTCGGGGTGGCGGCGCGCGACTGGCGCAAGATGGCGGACGATCACATCGCGCTGCAACTGGCCTTCATCGCGCACCTGTTGCGCGCTATCGATACTGACGCGGAAAACGGCGCGCCGGCGGCCAGCCCCGCGGACATCGCCGCCTTCATGGACGCCCATATCCTGAAGTGGATCGACGCGTTCGCCGCTGCCGCCGCCAGCCGCTGCGACACGCCGTTTTATGCCGGGCTTGGCATGTTCACCCGCTGCTGGCTGATGGCATTGCGGACGGTGCTGACACGCCTGGGCGCGCCGGAAACAGCGGCGCGGAAGGAAAGAACCCCCTCATGACAAAATGTCAGCATATTTGAATGGTTGAATGTCTCCCGCCACGTCGGGAGAGAAAGGTGAATGAGCCTGCTGCGACGGTTGAAAACCCGGCTGAGCGCCCGCTTGCTGGTGTTGCTGGCGGGCCTGTTGGTCGTGTCCTCGGCGCTGTTTCTGGCGCTGTTCATCTGGCTCTACCAACAACAACTGGCGCAGGAGCGCCAGCAGGCCAGCCGCCAGCTCTCCATGCTGTTTCAGGCGGCGCTGGAAAACGCCATGGTCAAGCGCGACCTGCCGGGGCTGCGTGATATTCTGCGGCGGCTGGGCCAACAGCCGGAAGTGCGCCGGGTGATGCTGGTGAACCCGGCGGGCGTGGTGCGCTTCGCCTCGCGCCGGACGCTGTTGCAGAAACCGCTGGCCAGCGAGGAGCTGCCCTTCTGCGGCGCCGCCTGTTCCGGCGGCTGGCCGCCGCGCAGGCCCTACACACGGCTGTTCGATGCCGGCGGCGAGAGCATATTGCGCACGGTGAAGCCCATTCACAACAAGCGCGTGTGCCAGCCCTGCCACGGCCCCATCATCGAGCATCCCATCAACGGCGTGCTGGTGGCGGATTTCAATGCCAGCTCGCTGCGCCGCCACGCGCTCATGGGCGCGGCGGGACTGGCCGGCGCCGGAGCGCTGGTGATGATGCTGACGCTGATGGGAGCGTGGTGGTTCCTGCAGCGGCAGGTGATCTCGCCAGTGGACACGCTGATGGAGGCGGCGCAGAAGCTGGCGAACGGCGACCTTTCCGCCCGCGCACCGGTGCAGGGCGAAGACGAACTGGGGCGTCTGGCGCGCACCTTCAACGCCATGGCCGAACGGCTGGAAGGGCTGGTGCGGCGCCTTTCCGCCCATGACGCCTACCTGCAATCGCTCATCGACGCGGTGCCGGAAGGCATTCGCGTCATCGGCCCGGGCCACCGGGTGCGCATGGTCAACCGCGCCTACCGCGCGCAGCACCCACACGTGCAAGGAGATCCGCTGGCCGAACCCTGTTTCGTGGCGCACGGGCGAAAGGAACCGTGCCCGCATTCGCTGGTCACCTGCCCCCTGGAACTGTTCCGCGATGGCGCCGGCGAGCCGGCGCGCCTGATGCACACGCACACCGGCCCGGACGGCAAGCCGCTGCCGGTGGAGATCGTGGCCGCGCCACTCACCGATCCCAACACCGGTGAAACGTTGGTGGTGGAGGCCATCCGCGACCTGGCGCAGCAGATCGACATCACACAGGAGCAGCGGCTGGCGGAACTGGGACAACTGGCCACCGGCATCGCGCACGAGATCCACAACCCCCTGGGATCGGTGCGGCTGGGCCTTTCGGCCATGCTGCGGGCCATCGACGCCGGGCGCGATCCGAAGGATGTGCTGGGCTATCTCAAGCGCGTGGACGCGGCGGTGGACCAGTGCATCGAGGTGACCGACCGCATGCTGCGTATTTCCATGCCGCCATCCGACAGGCCCTCTCTGGTGGACCTGGCGCAGGTGGCCGACGACGTGGCCTCGCTGCTGAATTTCGAGGCGGAGAAGCAAAACGTGCGCATCGTCAAGGAGCTGGCGCCGGCGCGGGTGCTGGCGCACGAGAGCGATCTGCGCATGCTGGTGCTGAACCTGGTGCAGAACGCCTTTCATGCCATGCCCGAAGGAGGCGCCCTCACCCTGCGCACGGCGGAGGAAGACGACGAGGCGGTGCTGGAGGTGGTGGACACGGGCCGCGGCATGAACGAGGAGACGAGACGGCGCATCTTCCACCCGTTCTTCTCGCGCCGGGCGGATGGCGTGCGCGGCACCGGGCTGGGGCTGACCATCTGCAAGGCGGTGGCGGAACGCCACGGCGGCGACATCACGGTGGAAAGCGCTCCGGGCAAGGGCACGCGCTTCATCGTGCGCTTTCCCACCGCGGCGCGGCGGCTGGAAGAGAACGACCGCGCGGGCGGCGGCACCCGCGGCGAACCCCCGAGGAACGCGAAAACGGACACGGAGACGGCTTCATGACACCACCGGCAAGCATCCTGGCCATCGACGACGACGCCCTGTTCAACGACCTGCTGCGCCAGCAGTTGGCGACGAACGGCTATGCCGTGCACGGCGCGCCGTCGTGGGAGGCGGCGCGGGCGTGGCTGAAGGAGCACGAGCCGGACCTGGTGCTGCTGGACATGCGCCTGCCGGACGCCGAAGGCATGGAGGCGCTGAAAACGCTGGTGGCGCGTTATCCCGTCATCGTGCTCACCGCCTATGGCTCCGTGCGGCAGGCGGTGGAAGCCATGCGGCTGGGGGCGGCGGAATATCTGATGAAGCCGGTGAACCCGGACGAGCTGGAGCTGGCGGTTGCCCGCACGCTGGGGCACGCGCGGCTGAAGGAACGGCTGGACGCGGTGGAGAGCAGCGCGCGGCGACGGCGCAAGTCGTGGATGGTGGGCTCCTCGGCGGCGCTGAAGCGCGTCTCGGAGATGATCGACGCGGTGGCCGGCGAGGACGTGACGGTGCTCATCACCGGCGAATCCGGCACCGGCAAGGAGCTGGTGGCACGCGAGATTCACGAGCGTTCGCACCGGGCCTCGGGCAGCTTCGTGTCGCTGGATTCGGCCACGTTGCAGGAAAACCTGTTCGAATCGGAACTGTTCGGCCACGAGAAGGGCGCCTTCACCGGCGCGGACAGGCTGAAGAAGGGGCTGATCGAGGTGGCGCGCGGCGGCACCCTGTTCCTGGACGAGATCGGCGAGATCGGGCCGGGCATTCAGGCCAAGTTGTTGCGGGTGATGGAGAGCGGAGAATTCCGCCGGCTGGGCGGCACCAAGATCCTGCACTCGGACGCACGCATCCTGTGCGCGACCAACCGGGACCTGGCGCAGATGGCGAAGGAGGGCGGCTTTCGCGCCGATCTGTATTATCGGCTCTCCACCTTCGTCATCGAGCTGCCCCCCTTGCGCGCGCGCAAGGAGGATATTCCGGCGCTGGTGGCGCATTTCCTGCGCAATCACGATTTCTCGCGCAAGGTGGCGAAGGAGATTTCGCCGGCGGCGCTGGAGGTGCTCATGCGATACGACTGGCCAGGCAACATCCGCGAGCTGCGCAACGTCATCGAGCGCGCGGTGATCCTCTCCGGCGAGGCGCCGGTGCTGGAGCCGGCGCACCTGGTGCTGGGCAACGGCGGCGGCGCCGGGCAGGCGGCGGGTTACACACTTTCCTTCGACGCGCCGCCGACGCTGGAAGCGCTGAAGGAGCACTATTTCCGCCAGATGTACGAGCGGCTGGATGGTGGACGCGCGGCGCTGGCCAGGGCGCTGGGCATCTCCGAACGCAACGTCTATCGGCTGATCGAGAAATACGGGTTGAAGGAAAAGGTGGTTTCCAGGCAAGAACAGGCTCAGGACTCGTGAATTGCGCGACCCGGGCTTCCGTTTCCGATGCGGAATCGCCACCTTCGTTCCGGAGCCGTGCCCCCTAAAAAGCTGGAAAGCCCCGAAGCGGAGCGGCCATGTCAGGCACCTCATGGACGCCGGCAGCCTGGCGGAGGGCATCCAGAATCCACTTGCGCTTTTCCACAAAGCGGGGAAATATCCAGCTTGTTCCGCCTGACGGAAAGATTTTCGGAGGCGGACGCGGGGACAAAGGGGGCAAGCAGGGCGAACGCGCCCGCAGTGGACAAGAGGGAGGGTGTTTTCATGAGGTTCTTCAGGAAATTGACGCGCCGCGCGGCGCTGGCCATGGCCGGCGTGGCGGCGCTGACTCTGGCACATGCCGGCACGGCGCTGGCGGGCGATGCAAAGGAGCCGATCAAGATCGGTTCGTTCCTGGCGGTGACCGGTCCGGCCTCGTTCCTGGGCGATCCGGAACTGAAGACTCTGCAACTCTATATCGGGAAGATCAACAAGGAAGGCGGCGTGCTGGGCCGGCCGCTGAAGCTCGTTCACTACGACGCGCAGCACCTGGCGAAAAAGGCCGTCACCTTCACCCGCCGCCTGATCGAGCAGGACAAGGTGGATCTGATCATCGGCGGCTCCACCACCGGCACCACCATGGCCGTCGTCAAGCTGGTGGAACGGGCGCAAATCCCCTTCATCTCGCTGGCCGGCGCCAGCGTCATCATCGATCCGGTGAAGAAATGGGTGTTCAAGACCCCGCACACCGACCGGCTGGCGGTGCGCAAGATCTTCTCCGACATGAAGAAGCGCGGGCTGAGCAAACTGGGCCTGCTTTCCGGCTCCGGCGGCTTCGACAAGTCCTGCGCCGGCAACGCGCGGAAGCTGGCGAAGGACTATGGCATCACCATCGTCGCCGACGAAACGCACGGCAAGGGCGACACCGACATGACGCCGCAGCTCACGCGCATCAAGAACACGCCGGGCGTGCAGGCGTTTCTCTACTGCGGCTTCGGCGCGCCGACCAGCATCGTGGCCCGCAACTTCAAGCAGCTCGGCATGAAAATTCCGCATTATCAGAGCCACGGTTCGGCCTCGATGAAGTTCATCAAGGGCGCGCAGGGCGGCGCGGAAGGCGTGCGCCTGCCGGTGGCGGCGCTGCTGGTGGCCGAGCAGTTGCCGGACGACAATCCGCAGAAGAAAGTGGCGCTGGCCTACAAACGGGCCTACGAGAGCGCCTATAACGACTCCGTCTCCACCTTCGGCGGGCACGCCTATGACGCGCTGATGATCGCGGTGAACGCCATCCGCCGCGCCGGCACCACCGACAAGGCCAAGGTGCGCGACGCCATCGAGCAGACGAAGAACTACATCGGGGCCGATGGCATCTACAACATGTCGCCCACCGACCATCTGGGGCTGGACGAAAAGTCGTTCGTGATGGTGGAAGTGCGCAATGGCACCTGGAAACTGCTGAAGTGAGCGGGCGCGAATTCCCGAACATTCCGTTCGCGGGCCGGCAGGGCTTCCCGCCGGCCCGCGACGGAGAGGCCCTGCGCGAGCATGGAGCGTGACCGGCGTGCTGGCGGAATTCCTGCAATTCCTGTTTTCCGGGCTGACGGTGGGCGCCGTCTATGGCCTCATCGGGCTGGGCTTCGCCGTCATCTACAACGCCAGCAACGTGATCAATTTCGCCCAGGGCGAATTCGTCATGATCGGTGGCATGGCGACGGTGTTCCTGATGAAGGCGGGCCTGCCCATGCCGCCGGCGGTGGCGCTGGCCATCGCCGGGGCCGCGCTCGTCGGCTGGCTGCTGGCCCGCTTCGGCATCGAAACGGCAAAGGGCGCCGGCGTGGTGGGCCTCATCATCATCACCATCGGCGCCTCCATTCTGCTGCGCGGGCTGGCGCAGGTGATCTGGGATCGCAATTTCCACCCCTTGCCGTCGATCTCCGGCGATGCGCCCATTCACGTGCTGGGGGCGACCCTGCTGCCGCAGTCGCTGTGGATCGGCGCGGCGCTCATCGTCATCATGGCGGGACTGCGCCATTTCTTCGCCCACACCCGCACCGGCAAGGCCATGCGGGCGGCGGCCATCGACCCGCTGGCGGCGCAACTGATGGGGGTGGACGTGCGCCGCGTGGTGCGTCTGTCGTTCGTGCTGTCGGCGGCCCTGGGGGCGCTGGCCGGGGTGCTGGTGGCGCCGATCACCATGACCTACGCCAACGTCGGGGTGATGCTGGGGCTGAAAGGGTTCGCCGCCGCCATCGTCGGCGGGCTGGGCAATCCGCTGGGAGCCATCGCCGGCGGGCTGGTGGTGGGCATCGCGGAGGCCATGACGGCGGGCTATCTGTCTTCCGCGTGGAAGGACGTGGTGGCCTTCGTCATCATCCTGTTCGTGCTGCTGTTCATGCCCAACGGGCTGTTCGGACGAGCGGAGGCGGAACGGGCATGAGCAACCTCCTGTCGCTACGCCCGGGCGGACTGGCGCTGCTGGCGGCGATCATCGCCGCCGGGCCGCTGGTTTTGCAGAACGGCTTTCATTACAACGTGGCGATCCTCGCCGGGATCAACGCCATGGTCTGCATCGGGCTGAACCTGCTCATAGGATACGCCGGGCAGATCAGCCTCGGGCATGCCGGCTTCTTCGCGCTGGGGGCCTACGCCTCGGCCATTCTCCCGGAGCGTTTCGGCTTTCACCCCGCAGGCGCGCTGCTCACCGGCGCGGTGGTCGTCGGCCTGCTGGCCTTCGCCATCGCGCGCCCGATCCTGCGCCTGCGCGGGCACTACCTGGCGATGGCGACGCTGGGCATGGGCATCATCATTTCCATCGTGCTCGATCAGGAGGTGGACATCACCGGCGGGCCGGACGGCATGCCGGTGGGCGACCTGACGCTGTTCGGCCAGGTCGTGAGCGGCGAGCTCGCCTGGTATTGGCTGATCGGCGCGCTGCTGTTCGTCACCACGTGGCTGGCGCTCAACCTGGTGCATTCGCCGGTGGGCCGCGCGCTGAAGGCGGTGCACGGCTCCGAGATCGCCGCCGCCGCCATGGGCGTGGACGTGTTTCACTACAAGGTGCTGGTGTTCGTCTTTTCCGCCGTGCTGGCCTCGGTGGCGGGCAGCCTGTTCGCCCACTACAACGGTTTCATCACCCCTGACGAGGCGAGCTTCATCCATTCCATCCAGCTGGTGACCATGGTGGTGCTGGGCGGCATGGCCTCCATCGCCGGTTCCATCGTCGGGGCGGTGGTGCTCACCGTGCTGCCGCAGATGCTGGCGGGCTTTCACGACTACGAGATGATCGTCTTCGGGGCCATCCTGATGGGCACGATGATCCTGCTGCCCGAGGGAGCGGTGCCGACGCTGGCGAAGCGCATCCGGGAGAGGCTGGCATGACCTTCCTCAGGGTGACGGGGCTTGCGAAGGGGTTCGGCGGCGTGCGCGCCGTGGACGGCGTGGACTTCACCGTGCGCGCCAACGACGTGTTTTCCATCATCGGGCCCAACGGCGCCGGCAAGACGACGCTGTTCAACCTGCTCAGCGGGCTGATACCGCCCGATGCCGGCGCCGTCATTCTCGATGGCGAGGACGTCACCGGCCTGCCGGCGCATCAGCTGGCGGCGCGCGGCCTGTCGCGCTCGTTCCAGAACCTGCAGATCTTCTTCAACATGACGGCGCTGGAAAACGTCATGGTGGGCAATCACCAGCACACCGCGCGGCGCTTTCTGCCCTGCCTGCTGGGGCTGCCGGCGGTGCGCGACAGCGAACGCCGCACCCGCGTCTTCGCCGAGGAGCTGATGCATTACGTGGGGCTGGAGCGATACATTCACGCCGAGGCATCCGCGCTGCCCTATGGCGCGCTCAAGCGCCTGGAAATCGCCCGCGCGCTGGCCACCCGCCCGCGCATCCTGCTGCTGGACGAACCGGCGGCGGGGCTGAACCCGGCGGAAACGGCGGAAATCGACGCCCTCATCCGGCGCATCGCCGATGATGGCATCACCGTGCTGCTGGTG
>JALVFB010000295.1 GCA_027030295.1 Hyphomicrobiales bacterium | reverse complement strand
CCGCCGCCTGAGTTACGACACGAGCCACTTCGGCAAAACCGAATCCCGGATCACAGGCTCATGCGCCTGAGCAAATTCCGTCATCAACTCGGTTTTTCACTTCCGCCGTGCAGCCTTCTCCCCTGGGAGGGGGTCGGGCAAGGGACAAATATGCGTGGCATTGAGCTTTTCCGGCATGGAGAACGTCGCCCGACCCCCTTCCCGGCGCTGACGCGCCGGACTTCCCCCTGCCAGGGGGAAGAGGAAAGAGCGAGCGCCTCCGACACCAAGTTGCATCAAGAACCACCCACCGCCCCACGCCCCACCCAACCCCCGAATTATGAAAAACAAGGGCCTGGGCGGGGCGGTTTCACCGGTCAACCTTTGCGCATTTTGGCATTATTCCCCCAGTCCTCCGAGGCAGACGTATTTCAGTTCCGTGAACTCCTCCACGCCATGCCTGCCGCCCTCGCGGCCAAGGCCCGATTCCTTCACCCCGCCGAAGGGCGCGACCTCGGTGGAAATGATGCCGCGATTCACGCCGACGATGCCATATTCCAGCGCCTCCGAGACGCGCACCACGCGGCCCACATCGCGGGCATAGAAATAGGCGGCGAGGCCATAGGGCGTGTCGTTGGCCAGGCGAATGGCCTCCTCCTCCGTGGCAAAGCGCATCAACGGCGCCACAGGGCCGAAGATCTCCTCTTGCGCAATGGCCATCTCCGGAGAAATGTCGCAGATCACCGTCGGCTCGTAGAAAGTTCCGCCCAAGGCGTGTCGCCTGCCCCCGGTCAGCACCCGCGCGCCCTTTTCCTTCGCGTCCGCCACCAGCCGCTCCACCTTCGCCAGCGCCTGCTCGTTGATGAGCGGTCCCTGTGCCACGCCCTCCTCGCTGCCGATGCCCACCTTCAGGCTCTTCACCGCTTCCGCCAGCTTCTCCGCGAAGGCGTCATACACCCCCGCCTGCACCATGATGCGGTTGGCGCACACGCAGGTCTGACCGGTGTTGCGATACTTGCTGACCAGCGCCCCTTCCACCGCCGCGTCAAGGTCGGCGTCGTCGAAGACGATGAACGGCGCATTGCCCCCCAGCTCCAGCGACACCTTCTTCACCGTGTCCGCGCACTGGCGCATCAGCAGCTTGCCCACTTCCACCGAGCCGGTGAAGGAAAGCATGCGCACATCCGGGCTTGAAGTGAGCACGCCACCGATGGTCGGCGCATCGCCGGTGACGACGTTGAATACGCCCGCCGGCATGCCCGCCCGCGCCGCCAGTTCCGCCAGCGCCAGAGCGGAAAGCGGCGTGTCTTCCGCCGGCTTGACGACGATGGCGCAGCCCGCCGCCAGCGCCGGCCCGGCCTTGCGCGTGATCATGGCGTTGGGGAAGTTCCACGGCGTGATTGCCGCCACCACGCCCACCGGCTGACGCAACACGTGAATGCGCGCGTCCACGAAGGGGGAAGGCACGATCTCGCCATACAGCCGCTTGCCCTCCTCCGCCGCCCATTCGATGAAGCTCGCGCCATAGGCCACCTCGCCGCGTGATTCCGCCAGCGGCTTGCCCTGCTCGGCGGTCATGATCAGCGCCAGGTCTTCGGCATTCTCGAGAATCAGCTCGTGCCAGCGGCGCAGGATGGCGGCGCGATCCTTCGCCGTCAGCGCCGCCCAGGCCGGTTGCGCAGCCTTCGCCGCGGCAATGGCACGCTCCGTCTCCGGCGCGCCCAGGTCCGGCACGTGGCCCAACACCTCTCCGGTAGCCGGGTTCTTCACGGCGAAGGCGCGCTCGCCTTCCACCCAGGCGCCGTCGATGAAACAGGCCTCGTGCACCAGCGATGCATCGTTCAGCAACGATGCCAGACGGTCCCGCATGTCGCTCCCTTTCCTTCCTGAATATTTTCCAGAAAATAGATGCTCAGGAGATTATACTATCATGACGTGTCGTTTCCCGGTAAAATTCATGAAGAATCACTTTGCATAGTTGTGGTTTATTGAGTTTCCACTTTTAATTGTGTGAGTTCGTTTTTCAACATTCGTTAACCATTAGCACATAGGCTGTGAGGGAGGAATGGCGGCGAGAATCGTCGT
>JALVFB010000294.1 GCA_027030295.1 Hyphomicrobiales bacterium | reverse complement strand
TATCGGAATCCGAGGTTTGCTCGTCTCTGGCGAGGGAACCGAACAGATAGACGTGCGAAACCCCGCGTGCACGCAAATCCCGCATATGGGCGCGCAGCAGCTTGATGATTTCATTCTTGCCTGACGTCATTCCAGTCATGTTCTCAACTTAACGCAATGACGCGCCGTTTTCCAGATCTCACTCACCCATGCTCGTAATCCGCCCGGCCGTTTTTCAGAGTGGCGATCAGCATGGCGTCGTCACCCGCCGCCCATTCGCCACGCAGAGCGAAGCGGGCCCGGATGCCGCCCGGGCCTTCCATCGGAACGCCGGCCTTCTCCAGCCGCACGGCGGGAGCCTTCAGGATCAGCGCCCGGGTGGCCGAGACTTGCCACGCCAACTCCAGCGCGAAGGGTTCGCCCGAGACGGCGAGGTCATAGACCGCGTCATCGACGAACCGCGCCGTCAGATTTCCTTTCAGGCTCGATTGCCCCAGATCGATGGAAGCCGGATAAGGCTCGCCGTTGATGACATCGTTGTTGGCCACCAGCCCGTTCGAGAAGTTCAGCTCGCATTCGGTGACGTTGGCGAAGGGCTGGCCGTCCCGGAAGATGGCCGCCGTCCACTGATGCACCCGTTCGAGAGGCTCCTCCACCGGCGTACCACCCTGGCTGGAGGTGCGCTTGACCTCCGTCTGACCGAGGCAGCCGATGGACACGGAGCCATAACCACCCTTCTTGTCGGCCTTGAAGGAGGCGGTGTTGAACATCACCCCGATGTGCTGCAGGAAGCGGCCGGTTTCCGGATGGCCGACCTCGATGGTGTGCGCCGGCAGGCTCGCCGCGCCGGACTTGAACACGTGGGTGTAATCACCGGAACCGGACGTCACGGGCGCGCCGAACAGGCCGTAGAGAATCCATCCCATGTGCGTCAGGCACAGGGGCACCTCGATCTCGCCGCCATGCGAGGCCAGCGCCCGGCCCGGCTCTTTCGGCTCGCGGCCCTCCGGCCCGTAGGATTGTTCCTCGAAGCCCTGCGTGTCACCCAGCGAATGGCGCAGAATGGGCAGGCGCACGTGGTTGCCGACGGCTGGCGTGTCGAATGCCGTCTGCCGGCGCATGAGCACGGTGGTGTTGAAGCCGTAGGCTTGAGCCATGGGTTCGGTTCCTCGTCGTTATCCGCCTGTCAGGCCACGGACGCGTCGCTGGTGTAGTGAAGGATCACCGGCAGAATGGCGGCGCGGAAGCTTTGCGCGCCTTCTTGCGCCAGATCCTCCACCTCTTCCGGCGGCCCCGCTTCGCAATGATCGACCACGCCGCCCAGCGTGCGATCGGCCGCGATGAGCTGCTCGACGGCGCTGATCACCTCATCGAGCTTTGCGGAGCGCGATGCGGGATCGTCGCCGCGCACGAACATCTCCAGCTCCGTCCGATGCCGCCATGCGTAGCTGACCGGTGACAGGGTGACGTCTTCCGGCTCGCCGATGACGCCGTCGCGCAGGATGATCAATCCTTCCGCTGGCACGGTCTGTGGCAATTCGGCGTTGCGCAGCACTTTCGGCCCGGGAACCCCCTCCAGCCGGACAAACAGCGCCGCCAGCGCCGCTTCATGCCGCGTCGGCATGATCGAACCTCTCGAAGGCCTCCAGAATGTCGCGCGGCAAGGCGTTCACCGCCGCCTCGCCGGCGCTCTTCACATCGAGGCGCTTCTTCAGTCTGACCCGCTTCACCAGAATGAACATGACGAGACTCTTCCCCCTCTTGCGCTCCACCAGCAGGGCCAGCCGTGGATTGACCGGCACGAACCGCAGCCGATCCCGCCGCACATAGGACTTGGGCGAGATGCGTCTGGTCATGGAGCTGCGCCCGCCGACGCTGGTGCCGCGTTTGGGCGCATGCTCGGTCGGAATGGCCAGCCAACGCCCGTTACGCGCGCGGATGATCGCGCCCTCGTCGAACGCGCGGACGATCTTCGGCGCCTTCGACCAGACGAAACCGGCGGCATTGATGCCATCGTTTTCATAGACCTGTCCCCGCCAGGTTTTGGCCAGCCTGCCGCCAAGTCGGGCGCGGGTCACCTGCCCGCGCAA
>JALVFB010000293.1 GCA_027030295.1 Hyphomicrobiales bacterium | reverse complement strand
CACCCCGCCCGCCGCGCCGCCGTCGTCTGGAGAAACCGTTTCCCGCGGAAAGGCCGGCACGAAACGCATCGTCATCCACCGCCATCCCGACTCGCGGCAGGTGCACATCCCCCTGCCCGATCGCGAGCAGGCGGACGCTTCGAAATCGAAGCCGGAAGAGACCAGGCCCGGCAAGCGCCGTGCGGTGGTGCGCCTGCGCAACAGGAAAGAAAAGACCGGATGACTGTTGTCAATATGCAACACGAAATCCGGAAAAGCGCCCGCCCACACGCGCATCCCTTGCCTCATGTCCCGGCCGCCGCAAATAGTTGTCGCAGATCACGCTGGCGTGAAGGCATGCCGACGAGACGAGGGACGAGGGGAAGCTGGGGGGCTTCTCTGGGAAAGGGCCTGGTTCCGGGGGGAGCCGGGCCCTTTGCATTTGCTCTTCGCTACGGGCATCCTGCATCCGGCAACCAGCCCGGGAGTAATCATCATGACATGCCCGCTCAAACAACGCATGCAGGCGCAGGCCGCGGCGGAAGAAACCGTGCCGGCGGATCTCTGGTCGCTAAACCATGACACGCTGCCCGCACCCGTCGCCGCGCTCACCTTTCCCGCGGGCCCCGGTTACGCCCACGATGCGCGCATCCCGAAAAAGGACTACCGCCGCCAGTTGCGGGCGCTGCAGATGGAGCTGGTAAAGCTGCAACGCCACGTACGCGAAAGCGGCGAGCGCGTCGTCATCATCTTCGAGGGCCGCGACGCCGCCGGCAAGGGCGGCACCATCCGCCGTTTCACCCGCCACCTGAATCCGCGCCATGCCCGCGTGGTCGCCCTGCCCAAGCCCACGGAAACCGAACGCGGCCAATGGTATTTTCAGCGCTACGTCACCCACCTGCCCACCAGCGGCGAAATCGTTTTCTTCGACCGCTCATGGTATAATCGCGCCGGAGTGGAGCGGGTGATGGGTTTCTGCACACCGGAGCAATGGCGCGCCTTTTTCGACGAGGCACCGCGCTTCGAGGCCATGCTGGCGCGCGACGGCATCCGCCTGTTCAAGCTCTGGCTCACCGTCTCCCGCGCCGAACAGCTCCGGCGCTTCTACGAGCGCAAGACCAACATCCTGAAAAGTTGGAAACTCTCTCCCATCGACCATGCTGCCGTTGGCAAATGGCGCGATTATACCCGCGCCATTGCCGACATTTTCCGCCATACCGACACCGATGCCGCGCCGTGGACGGTCATCGACGCCAACGACCAGCGCCGCGCCCGGCTGGAAGCCATGCGCGTGGTGCTCTCCGCCCTCGACTACGCGGGCAAGGATGCCACTGCCGTTGGCGCGCCCGATTCGCTGCTGGTCTGCCGTGGCCGCGACATCTTGTCCTGAATCGACCGCTTGAATACGTCCGGGCGTTCCCCACATCCCGCAACGGGAGCGAAGCGGCGCATGTTGGAGAGACGGACGATGCGCGGCTTGTCATTGCTCATGGGTGCGGCATGCGCGGCATGGCTGTTGTCACCTGCCCTGGCCGCGCAGGAGAAGCGCCCTTTAAGCCCCACCCTCCTGCGCAATCTCTCCGTCACGGCGGACCACAGCAAGTTCAAGGAATTGCAAGGGCCGTTCGCTTCCGGTCCGGAGGTCACGCGCGCCTGCCTGAAATGCCACAACAAGGCGGGCGAACAATTGCGCCACAACGTGCACTGGACATGGCTGTATACCAATCCGGCCACGGGCCAGAAGCTGGGCAAGGAGCGCGTCATCAACGCCTTCTGCACCAATGCATTCGGCAACGAGGGCATGTGCGCGCAATGCCACGCCGGTTTTGGCCGCGGCGGCCCGGACTATGACCTGAACAAGCTGGACAACATCGATTGCCTGGCCTGTCATGACAACACCGGCAAATATTTCCGCACCGTCATTACGCCGGGCCATCCGAAGGTGCGCAAGATTTTCGCCCCGAAAAAGCCCGTGCCCTTCACCGAAGCGGCGCAACACGTCGGCCTGCCCACGCGCGCCAACTGTGGCAAGTGCCATTTCTATGGCGGCGGCGGCGATAACGTGAAGCACGGCGACCTTTCATCCGTGCTGTTCGAT
>JALVFB010000292.1 GCA_027030295.1 Hyphomicrobiales bacterium | reverse complement strand
GGATGCACCGCCAGCGGCCCCAGCAGCAGCGCCCGTTCGCCACCGGGATGGATGCGCAGCGGCCAGAAGGAAATCAGCCCCGCCAGCCTGCCACTGGCCACGTCCAGCGCATGAAAGCTCAAATCCTCCACCGGCGTCGACCCCTCCCGCAGCCGATAGGAGGCCCTGGTGCGCCGGCCCAGTCCGAAGGCGGCGTCCAGCAACGCTTCCGCCGGCCACGCCGGAGCGGGCGCGTTCACCAGCCGGAACCATTCATCTGCCGCCGCTGCCGTCATGCCCTGCCCCGTCATGGCTGCTTTCGTCCTCACCATTGCACCGCCGGCGGACGGCCTTCAAGCACCTCCGCGATGCGCCGCCGCGTGCCCGCGGTGGTGCCCGCCGGCAGATCGTCGGGCGTGAAAAAGCCCATCTCGGCGATTTCCGCGTTCGGCCGCCACGGATGGCGCGCATATTGCCCGGGCCGCAACACGTAGAGCAGCACGTGATCGCCGGGAAAGATCGCGCGATTGTCATAGATGCCGAACAGCTCCGGCCGCGCCCGCACCTCGATGCCGGCCTCGTCCAGCAGTTCGTGCGCCAGCGCCCCTTCCGCCGTGTCGCGAAATTCCACGCCGCCGCCGGGAAGCTGCCAGCCCGGCTTGTAGGTATGGCGCACCAGCAGCACCCGCCCCTCTTCGTCGAACACCATGCCGCGCACCCCCAGAGTCAGCGCCCGCATGCGCCGGAAAACGAACTGGGTCAGCCGCCGCCGCGCCTTCAGCGGCAACAGCCCCAGCAGCCGATAGAGTTTTTCGGTCGCATTCGCCATGCCGTGATGATAAGAGGCGGAGATGGGAACCAGGTTAATGGCGCAGGACATGCCGCTCACGTCCACACGACATTCGGATATCGTCGTGCGTCCCGTCGCCGGCCGGCGGGAGCTCAACGCCTTCATCCGCCTGCCAAAGGCGATTTATGCCGACGATCCGGCCTGGATCGCCCCGCTGGAGCTGGACATGCGCATGCGGCTGTCGAAGAAACAGCCGTATTTCCGGCACGCCGAGGGCGAGATGTTCATCGCCTGGCGCGGCGGGGAGCCGGTGGGCCGCATCACCGCCCAGATCGACCGGCTGCATCTTCAGCGTTATGATGACGCCACCGGCTTTTTCGGCTTTCTGGAAGCGCGGGACGATCCGGCCATCTTCCGCGCCCTGCTGGGCGCCGCCGCCGAATGGCTGCGCGCCCGGGGCCAGCGGCGCATGCGCGGACCGTTCTCGTGGTCGATCAATCAGGAAAGCGGCCTGCTGGTGAAGGGCTTCGATACGCCGCCGGCGGTGATGATGGGCCACGCCCGGCCCTGGCATGGCCCGCATGTCGAGGCCGCGGGGCTGAAAAAGGCGATGGATCTCATCGCCTATGACTTCCACCCCGGCATGCGCCCGCCGGAGAAGATGCGCGCCTTCATCCGCCGCCTGAAGGACAAGGGCGAGTTGACGGTGCGGCCGTTGAACCGCAAACGGTTCAACGACGAGCTGAACCTCATCATGGACATCTTCAACGACGCCTGGGCCGACAACTGGGGCTTCATCCCCTTCACCGAGGCGGAAATCCGCCAGATGGCGCAGGAGCTGCGCCTGCTGGTGGAAGACCATGACGTGGCCATCGCCGAATGGAAGGGCGAGCCGGCGGCCATGACCGTGGTGATGCCGGACATCAACCGCCTGATCGCCGACTTTCACGGCCGGCTGCTGCCCTTCAACTGGCTGAAATTCATATGGCGGCTGAAATTTTCCGGCGCCCCGAAGCGCTGGCGCATGCCGCTGATGGGCGTGCGGAAAAGGTTTCAGAACAGTCTCACCGGCGCCGCCCTGGCGCTGGCCGTCATCGAGGAGGTGAATGAACACCACCACGCAAAGGGCTTCGCCGGCGCCGAGCTGTCGTGGATTCTGGAAACCAACACCGGCGTGCGCAAGATCATCGAGAGCATCGGCGCCATTCCCTACAAGACCTACCGCATTTACGAAACCGACATCGCATGAACGATCCCGCCGGCAATGCGACCGAAAACGCCGCGCCCGGCCCGGTGCGGGCGCTGGTGCTGGCGGCCTCGCGCGGGCCGGACGACCCGCTGGCAAGGGCCTTTGGCGTGCGCCACAAGTGCCTGCTGGACGTTGGCGGCGTCCCGATGCTGAAGCGCGTGGTGCGGGCGCTGATGGAAGCGCCGTCGGTGGCGGAGATCGCCCTTGTCATCGACGATGAGGCGGCGGCGCGCGAGGCGCTGGGGCCACTGGCGGAAAACGTGGCCTTTCTGCCCCCGGCGGAATCGGCCTCCGCCTCCGTGCTGGCGGCGCTGGAGCGGGATGGGCCTTTCCGCCCTGTGCTGATCACCACCGGCGACCATGCCCTGCTGACGGCGGAAATGGTGGAAGATTTTCTGCGGGCGCGGCGGGAATGCGCCGATGCCGACCTGCTGGTGGCGCTGGCCCGCCGCGAGGTGGTGGAGCGGGCGTTTCCGGATGTGAAACGCACCTGGCTTTCCTTCGGCGGCGAACGGGTTACCAGCTGCAACCTGTTCCTGTTCGCCACGCCCCGCGCCCTGGCCGCGGCCCGCCTCTGGCGGCGGGTGGAGAAGGATCGCAAGCGCCCCTGGCGCATCGCGCGCGCCTTTGGCGTCTGGCCGCTGCTGCGCCTGCTGCTGTTCCGCCCCGGCGTGCGCGCCGCCTTCCGCATCGCCGGCAAGCGGCTTGGCATCGCCGCCTGCCCGGTGTTTCTGCGTCAGCCGGAGGCGGCCATCGACGTGGACAAGCCGGAAGACCTGGAACTGGCGCGGCGGGCCATTCGATCCTGAACACACGACGGAAGCAGCCATCCACCGCCCCGCGCCCCCTCCCGGACACCCCCGCAAGACATGCCATCGGGTGGCCGGGAGGGGGCGCGGAGCGGTGGGCGGTGGCGCCGGCAAGCGCCATTGCCATCGCCGCCGCCGCGCTCTATATACGGAGCAATCCCGCAATTTGATGGTTCATTGCGGAAATCCCGCTTCGGTGGGGTTCCGGAGGAGAATGCACATGTCCGACAGACCGCTGATGCCGAGGGCCACCGCCGTCTGGCTGGTGGACAACACCGCGCTCACGTTCAAGCAGATCGCCGAATTCACCGGCCTGCACGAGCTGGAGATCCAGGGCATTGCCGACGGCGAGGTGGCGCAGGGGGTGCGCGGCATCGATCCCATCGCTTCCGGCCAGCTCACGCGCGAGGAAATCGAGAAGGGCGAGAAGGATCCCAACTATCGCCTGAAGCTCTCCAAACCCGCCGTCGAGCTGCCGAAGACCCGGCGCAAGGGGCCGAAATACACCCCCGTCTCCAAGCGTCAGGACAAGCCCAACGCCATCGCCTGGCTGCTGAAGCACCACCCGGAGCTGTCCGATTCGCAGATCATCAAGCTCATCGGCACCACCCGCAACACCATCGAGGCCATTCGCAACCGCACGCACTGGAACATCGCCGAGATCACGCCCAAGGATCCGGTCACGCTGGGCCTGTGCAAGCAGGTGGAGCTGGACGAGGCGGTGCGCAAGGCGGCCGAACGCGCGGCGAAGGAGCGCAAGCGCCTGGGCCTGCCGGAGCCGGCGGAACAGGAGCGCCTGAAGACGCCGGACGAAATGATGCGCGAGCTGGACGAGAAGAGCGTGGACGAGGTGTTCGGCGAAGCGCCCGCCGCCCCGCAGGAGGCGGAAGAGGAGCCGGTGCCGGACGCCGACTCGGTTTTCGCCGGTTTGCAGAAGAAATCCGACGAATGAGCAGGCCGATGCGCTTGACAAGCGCCGTCCCGCCCCGCTAAACAGCCTGCCAGCTCGGGGCGGCATGGCCGCCCCTTGTGATTTTGGCAATGGCGACGCCCTCGGGCGGCCCGCCGCTAACCATGAAAGAGATGGTGCCATGAAGGTGCGCAATTCGCTCCGTTCGCTGGCCAGGCGCGACCGCGACAACCGCGTCGTGCGCCGCCGTGGTCGGCTGTATGTCATCAACAAGGTGAAGAAGCGCTTCAAGGCGCGCCAGGGCTGACGGCTCCGGCGCACGCCTTGTCGGGTCAACCCTTCAACCGAAAGGACGGTGAAGAGAAGTGGTTCAGGTCGTCGTTCGCGAAAACAACATCGATCAGGCGCTCAAGGCGCTGAAGAAGAAGATGCAGCGCGAGGGCATCTTCCGCGAGATGAAGCTGCGCGCCTATTACGAGAAGCCCTCCGAGCGCCGCAAGCGCGAGAAGGCGGAGGCCATGCGCCGCGCCCGCAAGCTGCTGCGCAAGAAGCTGCAACGCGAAGGCCTGCTGCCCAAGGGCGGCAAGAAGTAATATCGGCCGACGACACTTTTTCCGGCGCGCCTTTCCGCCCTTTCGGAAAGGCGCGTCTTGTTTTTCCGCTGCGCCTGAAATATGCCGATGGCGGCGGTGCGCAGGGTTCGCGACAATGGAGACTTTCGAATCATGGCGAAGATTCAGGGCAACGAAATCCGACCCGGCATGGTGCTTCAGCACAAGGGCGAACTGTGGGTGGTCACGAAAACCGAGCATGTCAAACCTGGCAAGGGCGGCGCCTTCGCCCAGGTGGAGATGAAGTCCGTGGTCGGCGGCACCAAGCTCAATGAACGCTTCCGCGCCACCGAGAGCGTGGAGCGGGTGCGCCTGGAGGAGCGCGACTACCAGTATCTCTACGAGCAGGACGACATGCTGGTGTTCATGGACATGGAAACCTATGATCAGATCGAGCTGCCGAAGGAGTTCCTGGGCGAGCGCGCGGCCTTCCTGCAGGACGGCATGACGGTGACGGTGGAAAGCCACGAGGGCAAGCCGCTGGGCGTGAAGCTGCCGCTGCACGTGACGTTGGAGGTGACCGAGGCCGAACCGGTGGTGAAGGGCCAGACGGCGGCCAGTTCCTACAAGCCGGCGATTCTGGAAAACGGCCTGCGCGTCATGGTGCCGCCGTTCGTTTCCGCCGGCGAGAAGATCGTGGTCAATACCGAAGATCTCACTTACGTGAAACGCGCCGAAGGCTGATGCGGGTGTTTCGCCAGCTCCGGCTTGTCAAGGCTGCTTCGCACCGCTTCGCGGCCCTGGCCTTGACAAGCCCGAGCTGGCGAAAGAATGGCAATGAAGCGCCAATGGCGAAAATTCGCCATTGGCGCTTGTCTTGGCAAAACATCCTTTCCCTGATGCGAGTGGAATCATGGTGCATTCGCCGACGCTGAACGTGATGGTGCGGGCCGCGCGCAAGGCCGCGCGCCACCTGTGTCGCGACTTTTCGGAAGTGGAGCAGTTGCAGGTGTCGCTGAAGGGCCCGGCCGACTTCGTCACCCGCGCCGACCGGCGCACCGAGGAGATCCTGTTCGACGAGCTGCGCAAGGCCCGCCCGGCCTACGGCTTCGTGCTGGAGGAAGGCGAGGACGTGGCCGGCGACGGCGAGCACGCCTGGATCATCGACCCCATCGACGGCACCACCAATTTCATCCACGGCATTCCGCATTTCGCCATGTCCATCGCGCTCAAGCGCCACGACGAGATCATCGCCGCGCTCATCTACAACCCCGTCGCCGACGAGATGTATCTGGCCGAGAAGGGGCGCGGCGCCTTCCTGAACAACCGCCGCATCCGCTGCTCCGCCCGCAGGGGGCTGGGCCAGGCGGTCATCGTCAACGGCTGCCCGCACCGCGGCCGCGCCGATCTGGCGCGCTTCCGCCGCGAGCTGGCGGTGGTGCAGGAACAGGTGGCGGGCCTGCGGCGTTTCGGCGCGGCCTCGCTCGACTTCTGCTGGGTGGCCGCCGGGCGCTTCGACGGCTACTGGGAACGCGGCCTGAAGGTCTGGGACATCGCCGCCGGCATCCTGATGGTGAAGGAAGCGGGCGGCATGGTGGAGGAGCTGGACGGCAAGGGCGACATTCTCGAAACCGGCGACATCATCTGCGGCGCGCCCGGCGTCTTTCCCATGCTGGCCACCATCCTGCGCGCCGTGAAGTGACGCTTAACGCGTCGGCACCGGCTTTTCGCCGCGATAGTCATAGAAACCGCGCTTGGTCTTGCGCCCCAGCCAGCCGGCCTCCACGTATTTCACCAGCAGCGGGCAGGGCCGATATTTGGAATCCGCCAGCCCCTCGTAGAGCACCTGCATCAGGTTCAGGCAGGTATCAAGCCCGATGAAGTCGGCCAGCTCCAGCGGCCCCATGGGGTGATGCGCCCCCAGCTTCATCGCCGTGTCGATGGCCTCCACCGTGCCCACGCCCTCATAGAGCGTATAGATCGCCTCGTTGATCATCGGCAGCAGGATGCGGTTGACGATGAAGGCCGGAAAGTCCTCCGCCACCGCCGGCGTCTTGCCCAGCCCGATGACGAACGCGCGCACCGCCTGGAAGGTGGCGTCTTCGGTGGCGATGCCGCGGATCAGCTCCACCAGCTCCATCAGCGGCGCCGGGTTCATGAAATGAATGCCCATGAACTTCTCCGGCCGGTCCGTGGCCGCCGCCAGCCGGGTGATGGACAGCGAGGAGGTATTGGTGCCGATGATGGTCGCCGGCGGCAGATGCGGGCACAATTCGCGGAAGATTTCGCGCTTCACCTCTTCCGCCTCGGTGGCCGCCTCAATGACAAGATCGCACTCGGCGAAGGGTTCATAATCGTTCACCGGATGGATCTTTTCCAGCGCCGCCTGGCGCTGCTCTTCCGAGATGCGCCCCTTGCGCACCTGGCGCGCCATGTTGCCATTGATGGTGGCCAGCGCCTTTTCCACGATGTCCGGCGCCACGTCCTTCAGCAGCACGTCATGGCCGGCCAGCGCGCACACGTGCGCGATGCCCGTTCCCATGTGGCCGGCGCCGATGACCCCCACCTTGCGAATATCCATCTTCACCAACCCTTCATGCACACGGCCCGATGCGCCCGCAGGGTAACGCCGCCCATCGCCAGCGGCAAGGGTTTTGGGCAGCGAACCACTTTTGTGCTATGCAGACAGGGAATCGAACCGGAAACGCGAACCGCACAGGCCGACCATGACCGACCTGAACGCGCAGACGGAAACGGCGCTGGCCCGCTTCGAACAGGCGCTGGCCGCGGCCGAACAGGCCTTCGCCGAGCTTTCCCGGCGCGGCGAGCAGGTCGGCGCACTGCGCGAAGAGCGGGAGCGGCTGGCGAGAGAGCTGGAGCAGGTGCGCCAGCGGGCCGACGAGCTGACCCGCGCCGGACGCACCGCGCTCTCGCGCATCGACACGGCGATGCAGCGCATCCGCCAGGCGCTGGAGGCCTGAGCGGCCCTGCCCGCCGTCAACTGGGGGACACATGCCGCAGGTCGTTTTGCAGATCAACGGCCGCAATTACACCCTGCAATGCGGCGAGGGACAGGAGGAACATCTGCGCCGCCTGGCCCGCATGCTGGATTCGGAAATCGCCGACATCCGCGAAAAGGCCGGCCCGCTGGGCGAGCTCCGCCTGCTCATCATGGCCTCGCTGGTCATGGCCGATCAGGTGGTGGAGCTGCAACAGCAGGTCGCCACCCTTTCGGCCGAGCTGGAGCGCCTGCGCCAGCAGGGCGATCCGGCCTGCCGCGAGGCCGCCACCCGCCTGCTGCAGGCGCTGGACGGCGCCGCCACCCGGCTTGAGCGGCTGAAGGGCTGACAGTCCAAACGAAAAATCAACATGATACCCCGCACCCCCATCCAAACACCCTGTTCACACGCAATATCGGGTGGCCCAAGTGGGGGCGCGGGGCGGTTTTACCGGTCAATCTTTGCGCAGCCTGGTATTACGCCACGAACGCCCCCGCCGACCCTCGCTCACACCGCCATCATCTCCCGCGCCATTTGTTGCAGGGTCACGTAATCGGTCTTGCCGGAGCCTAGCACGGGCAACTCTTCGACATGCATCACGTTGCGCGGCAGCCACAGCTCCGGCGCGCCCTGCTCCTTGAACGCCCTGGCGATCTTGCGCCGCTCCAGCCCCTCTTCGGTGGTGATCAGCACCAGCTGCTCGCCCTTCTTCTTGTCGGGAACGGAGACGACGGCATGCGCCGACTCCGGCCAGGCCCTGGCGACGGCGTTTTCCACCGCCGTCAGCGACACCATCTCGCCGCCGATCTTGGCGAAGCGCTTGGCGCGCCCCTTGATGATGACGAAGCCGTCCTCGTCGATGTCCACGATGTCGCCGGTGTCATACCAGCCGCCCTCCGGCGCTTCCAGCACGCCCGGCGTGTCGGCGCGCAAGTATCCCTTCATCACGTTCGGCCCCCGCACCACCAGCCGGCCGCCGTCCTCGATGCCCTCCACCGGATCGATGCGGTGCTCCACGTCCGGCAACAGCCGCCCGACGGTGCCGGAGCGGAAATGCATGGGCGTGTTCACGCTCAGCACCGGCGCCGTCTCGGTGGCGCCATAGCCCTCGTAGATGCGCAGGCCGAACTTCTCCATCCACTCCTGCCGCGTCTGCTCCTTCACCCGCTCCGCGCCGGCCACCACGTAGCGCACCTTGTAGAAGTCATACGGATGGGCGTTGCGGGCATAGCCGTTGAGGAACGTGTCGGTGCCGAAGAACACCGTGGCGTCGGTGTCATAGACCAGCTCCGGAATGATCTTGAAATGCAGCGGCGAAGGATAGAGAAACAGCCGGCTGCCCGCCACCAGCGGCAGGAAGACGCCGGCGGAAAGCCCCAGCGCGTGAAACATCGGCAGGGCGTTGAACACGCGATCGGAAGCGTTCAGGTCGATGATGGACAGCACCTGATAGGCGTTGGCCAGCAGGTTGGCGTGGCTCAGCACCACGCCCTTCGGCACCCCTTCCGAGCCGGAGGTGAACAGGATCACCGCCGCGTCGTCCGGGTCCATGGTCGCGCCCGCCAGCTTCAGGCCCGAACGGTTGAGCTTCGCCAGCAACAGGCCGCCCAGCTTGTCCTTCAGGCCGATGCTCTCGCGCACGTCCTCCAGCCAGATGACGCGCGCCTGTTTCGAGAGCACCTCCAGCATCTCCTGAAGCCCGCCCTGTTCGATGAAGCGCCGCGAGGTGACGATGGTCTTCACCCGCGCCGCCTTGCAGGCCGCGGCCATGTTCACCGCGCCGGTGGAGAAGTTCAGCATGGCCGGCGTGCGCCCGCGCGCCAGCAGCCCCAGCAGGGTGACGAGGCAGGCGTTCGAGGTGGGCAGCAGCACGCCGATGGTCTTCTCGCCGGGCGTCAGCCCCGCCAGCTTGCCGCCGAGGATGTAGCACCCCGCCAGCAGCCGGTTCATGGACAATGGCGTGCGCTGGATGTCTTCCAGCACCCGGCGCTTGCCGCCGTGATCGCGCTTCACGTCGATGACCGCCTCCATCAGGTGCCGCCGCCACGGCTGGCTGCGGAAGGATGCGGAAGCCATCACGTCGTAGAGCTTGTCGGCCAGATATTTGCGCAGGCGCGTGCCGGAAAGCCCCTCCGGCGCCTCCATCTTCACCGGCGGTTGGACGGTGACGGTGATCTTCGGAAACAGCCGCAGCCGCTGGCTCAACGGCTGGCGCGAGAAGAAGCGCGCCCGCTCCGCCCCGCGAATGAACACCGGCACGATGGGCGCATCGGCCTTGTGCGCGATCAGCCCCGGCCCTTCGTAAATCTTCATCAGCCCGCCGGTGGTGGAAATCCGCCCCTCTGGAAAAATCACCACCCGCCGATCCTGCTCCACCTCGTGAATGAGGGTGCGAATGGCCATGGGGTTCACCGGATCGATGGGCAGCAGGTGAAAGATTTTCGCCATCAGGCGCGCGATGGGGCGTTCGGCCTCCGCGGTGTGCACGGCATAGGCGGTTTCGCGCGGCAGGAAGGTTGCCAGCACCGGCCCGTCCAGCCACGAGGCGTGGTTGGAAACGATCACCGCGCGCCCGCCTGCGTCACGCAGATGCTCCAGCCCCTTCACCTCCACCCGGTAGAGCAGGCGGAACAGGATGGTCCCGATGCTGCGCAGGAAATCCGCCGGCATGCGCCAGACGAGATACAGGCTGACGAACGCCTGCAACATGGTCAGCGCCAGCAGGATGCCGGAAAGGGAAACGCCCCGCTTCAGCGCCCAGCCCATGGCGGCGGAGGCGGCGGCCATCAGGAGGGCGTTGAGCACGTTGTTGGCGGCGATGATGCGCGCGCGCTCCGCTTCCGGCGCCTCGTGCTGGAGCCAGGCGTAAAGCGGCACCACGAAGATGCCGCCGAAGGTGGCCAGCAGCAGCATGTCCAGCGACAGGTGCAGCCCCTGCCAGGCGCCCAGGAAGTCCCCCAGCCCCGCCGGCGCCCCCGCCGCCACCGGCGCCGGCAGACCGGCCACCGTGCGCCAGAAATCGAACAGGCTCAGCGCCATCAGCAGCGCCGAAACGGGCGCCAGCCGCGGACTGATGGCGCCATGCAGCAACCGCGCGGCCATCCACGCCCCCAGCGCAATGCCGACGGTGAACAGGGCGATGAAGAAATTGGCCACCGTTTCGTTGGCGCCCAGCACGTCCCTGGTCAGCAGCGGCGCCGCCCCCAGCACCACCAGCCCCAGCGACCAGAACCACGAAATGGCGATGGCCGCGCCGAACAGCCGTGGATGGCGCGCCAGTTCGCGCAGGATGGTGAACGTGCTGGCGAAGAGATTCGCCCGCACCTTCATCTCCGGCTTCGGCGGCGGCGCCGGCGGAATGCGCCGCGCCGCCACATAGCCCAGCGCGGCGGCGGCGATCATGGTCAGCCACACCAGCGCCACGCCATGCGTGCTGTTGATCGTAAGCCCCCCGAACAGGGTGCCCAGCAGAATGGCGACGAAGGTGGTGGTTTCGATCCAGGCGTTGGCCTCCACCAGCTCGTTGTCCGCCAGGTGCTGCGGCAGGATGGCATACTTGATGGGACCGAAGAACGTCGATTGCGTGCCGGCCAGGAACAGCACGAACAGCATCATCGGCGGCCATTGCAACCACAAACTGGCTCCCGCCAGCGCCGCGATGCCCACTTCCGCCAGCTTGATGGCGCGCGCCAGCCTGGCCTTGTCGCGCGCGTCGGCCAGTTCGCCGGCCAGCCCGGAAAACAGGAAGAACGGCAGGATGAACAGCGCGCCGGCCAGCCCCACCAGCAGCCCCGCGTTCCACCCCTGCCGCGCAAGCCCATAGGTGACGAGGATGATGGCGGCGTTTCTGAACACGTTGTCGTTGAACGCGCCCAGCGCCTGCGCGACGAACAACGGCGCGAAACGGCGCGTGCGGAACAGGCTGAAGCGGCTCGCTTTTCCCGGCATGTCCCCTCCCCGATGGCTCTGTGCAAACGACAACCGTCCCCCTGTTCTGACAGAAAATGCGCCTTTCGCAAAGTTTTGCTTGACTTGCCCCCGCGCGGGGTTCAGGGTGCGCCTCACGACAACGACGTGGCCAGCGGCGCGAAGGGGCTGCCCTGCAACGCCGCCGCGGTGATGAACCGCGAGAGACGATCTTTTCCGAAGACTCTTCTCCCCACATCGTGATCGAACGCTTTTGCCGGGGGTGACGCCTTCGATGGAAGGGCGTCTTGCCGGCATGCGTGCATGCCTTGCCAGATGGCCCGCGGGGTTTTTGGCAGGGGATTACCTGTGAAAGACGAAACGCCAGAATTCAAGGAGTTACCAAGATGGCGAACGGAACTGTGAAATGGTTCAACCCGGAGAAGGGCTATGGCTTCATCGAGCCGGAAGAGGGCGGCAAGGATGCCTTCGTGCACATCTCCGCGGTGGAGCGCGCCGGCCTGTCCACCCTGCACGAGGGGCAGAAGGTGTCCTACGACCTCGTGGAAGGGCGCGGCGGCCGCATGGCGGCGGAGAACCTCAAGGTGGAAGACTGACCTCGCCATCTTGCCGGCGGTGTGATGCCGCCGGAACGACGATCAAGGGGCCTCGTCCGCTTCGGACGGGGCCTTCTTCTTGTCTGAACGCGGTTGCCGGGCTATTCCGGCGACAGGCAACGACGCTGCGGCACGAAAACATCATGTCCCTGGCCCATTCCGAACGCATCGAGAGCATCCTGCGGCGTTTCGCCGAGCTGGAACAGGCGCTGGCCGCCGGAGCCTCCGGCGAGGAATACGTGCGCTTCTCGCGCGAATACGCCGAACTGGAGCCGGTGGCGAAAAAGGCCGAAGAACTGCGCGCGGCGCTGGCGGAGCGCGAAGAGCTGGAAAGCCTGCTGAGCGACCCGGAGCTGGGCGACATGGCGCGCGCCGAGCTGGCCCAATTGAAGGAGCGCATTGCGGCGCTTCAGCGCGAATTGCAACTGTTGCTGCTGCCGAAGGACGCGGCGGACGAGAAGAGCGTCATCCTGGAGATCCGCGCCGGAACCGGCGGCGAGGAGGCCGCCCTGTTCGCCGCCGACCTGTTCCGCATGTATCAGCGCTATGCGCAAGATCGCGGCTGGCGAGTGGAGGTGCTCTCCGCCTCCGAAACGGAACTGGGCGGCTTCAAGGAGATCATCGCCGCCATCCGCGGCAAGGGCGCCTATGCGCGGCTGAAATACGAATCCGGCGTGCACCGGGTGCAGCGGGTGCCGGAGACGGAAGCAGGCGGGCGCATCCACACCTCCGCCGCCACCGTCGCGGTGCTGCCGGAGGCGGAAGACGTGGACGTGCACATCGACGAGAAGGACTTGCGCATCGATGTGTTCCGCGCTTCCGGCGCCGGTGGCCAGCACGTGAACACCACCGATTCGGCGGTGCGCATCACCCACATCCCCACCGGCATCGTGGTCAGCCAGCAGAGCGAGCGCAGCCAGCACAAGAACCGGGCCAAGGCCATGCAGGTGCTGCGCGCCCGCCTGTTCGAGCTGCAACGCCGCCAGCAGCGGGAGAAGCGCGCCGCCGAGCGCCGCGGCCAGATCGGCTCCGGCGACCGCTCCGAGCGCATCCGCACCTACAACTTCCCGCAGGGCCGCGTGACCGATCACCGCATCAACCTCACCCTCTACAAGCTGACCGACGTGCTCTCCGGCGAGGCGCTGGACGAAATCATCGAGCCACTCATCGCCGAGGAACAGGCCCGCCTGCTGGCGGCGCAAACGGAACCGGCGGCCGCTTCCGACCATGCCGAAGACTGACGCGGCAGAGGCGCTGGCGGCCCTGCGCGCGGGCCTGCCGGTCGAACGGGCGCGCCGGGCGCTGGCCGGCCTGATGCGCGCCGCCAACCCGGACACGCCGGCGCTGGACGCGCGGCTGCTGGTGCAGGCGGCGACGGGCCTGTCGCACGCCGCGATCATCGCCGAAGCGGATCGGCCGCTGACGGCGGAGCAGGCCGCGCGTTTGCGCGCCTTCGCCCGCCGCCGCCTCGCCGGCGAGCCGGTTTCGCGCATCCTCGGCCGGCGCGAATTCTTCGGCCGTGTCTTCGAAATCACCCCGCATGTTCTCGACCCGCGCCCGGAAACGGAGCTGCTGGTGGAAGCCGCCCTGCGCCTGCGGCCACATGTCGAACGGTTGCACGCCACTCCGCCCGTGGCCTGCGACCTGGGCGCCGGATCGGGCGCCATCATCGTCTCCCTGCTGGCCGAGTGGCCGGGGCTGCACGGTCTGGCGCTGGACATCTCCCCGCCGGCGCTGCGGGTGGCGCGGCGCAATGCCGTCCGCCACGGCGTGGCCCGGCGCCTGCTTTGCGTGCGCGGCGACTGGCTGGAACCCGTCGGCGGGCCGCTGAACCTGATGCTCGCCAATCCGCCCTACATCCCGCAGACCGACATCGCGGCTTTGCGGCGGGAAGTGCGTGAACACGACCCGCATCTGGCGCTGAGCGGCGGCGCGGACGGCCTGATGGCCTACCGCGCCATCGCCCGGCGCGCGCGGGCCGTGCTGCGTCCCGGCGGCTGGCTGCTCACGGAGGTTGGCGCCGGCCAGGCGAAGGCGGTGCGCGAACTGTTTCTGCGTGCCGGACTGACGGCGGAAGAAACGGTCTTGCCCTCCATCCTGCCCGATCTGGCGGGCATCGGACGCGTCGTGGCCTTGAAAGCAAACAATTGATCGCAAGTTTCTGGCGAAAAATTCACTGTTTTCCGGCAAATCCGCACCTTTCGCGCGCATTATGCGGAATTGGCCGATTCAGTGCTTGGAAAACGCTCCGCAAGGGAGTAAATAGGCGCTGTGCGCCAATGATGATGATTGATTCCCGCGCGGGGGCCTGGGGGCTTTTGGAAGAAGCCGCGTGAACAGGAGGCAGAAAGCGGGTTTTGCCTGCGGCAAGGGGAGCGCATGAGAGGCAGCGGGCGGCCGGGAGCCGCCGGGATATGCCGGAACAGTTCCACGCCTGAAACAACGAGGGTCACAAGCGGAGCAAGGCTTTTGCCTTGTGGGCGAGTTGCAACATCATCACGGACAAGGCACATCACAACCAGTGAGATGAAATGAGACAACCACAGCACAGGAACCGGTCGCGCATGCGTGCGCGGCGGCAGCCGAACCCCGCCAACAAGGTTTATGAGAGCAACGGGCCGGACGTGAAGGTGCGCGGCACCCCGCAGCAGATCGTGGACAAGTATACCCAGCTCGGCCGTGACGCTCTCTCCGCCGGTGACACCGTGAAGGCGGAAAACTATTTCCAGCACGCGGAACATTATCTGCGCATCATCTCCGCCGCCCAGGAGCAGATGCAGGCGCGCCGCCAGCAGCAGGAGCAGCGTCGTCAGGAAGCCGCGGCGCGGCGCAAGGGCAATGGCGGCGCGGAAACGCCGGATGCCGACGCCGAACAACCGGCGGCGGAAGTGGTGGTGCTGCCCACCGACGCCACCGATGCGGCCGCGGCGGAAGCCGCCACGGAACCACCACGGGAAACGGATGCGCCGGACGCGGAGCAGCCCTGGGGCGAAAGCCCGCCTTCCTTCCTGGCCACGCCCGTGGCGTCAACGGAAGAAACGACCGAAGAGGCCGGGAAGAAACCCAGAACCACCCGCCGCCGCCGCGCCACCCGCGCCCGCAAGAGCAACGGCGCCGATGCGGCGGCGAAGGACGCCCCGGCCGCCGACGACACGCCAACCGACGAACAGCCACCGGCGCCCGAAGCGGGCTGATTACCATTCGCAGGAACCATTCCTTTAAGCGTGAATGGGCTTGCCGAAGGTGGCCATGGCCGCCTCGCGCACCGCTTCCGACAGCGTGGGATGCGCGTGGTTCATGTGGGCCAGATCGCGCGCCGTGCCGCCCACGTGCATGAAGGCGGCCAGCTCGTGGATCATCTCGCCGGCCATGGGGCCGAGGACATGCGCGCCCAGGATGCGCCCCGTCTCCCTGTGCGCGAGAATCTTCACGAAGCCGGCCACCGCGTTCATGGCCCGCGCCCGGCCGTTGCCGCGGAAGTGGAACATCCCCTTCGCGTAGTCCACGCCGGCCTTCTTCAGTTCCTCCTCCGTGAAGCCGACCGACGCCGCCTCCGGCGCGGTGTAGAGCACCGACGGAATGAGCGCGTAGTTCACCGCCGCCTTCTGCCCGGCCAGCAGTTCGGCCAGCGCATGGCCTTCTTCCTCGGCCTTGTGCGCCAGCATCGGGTTGCCGATGACGTCGCCGATGGCGTAGACGCCCCTGGCCGCCGTCTCGAAGGCGTCGTTGACGGGGATGAAGCCGCGTTCGTCCGTCTCGATGCCGACGTTTTCCAGCCCCAGCCCTTCCGTGTAGGGCCGGCGGCCCACGGCCATGAGCACGCGCTCGGCGCGCAGCGTGTGCGTGGTGCCGTCCTTGCGCTTCTCCATCTCCACCAGCGCCGCGCCGTCGTCCGCCCGCGCGGCGGTCACGGCATGGCCGGTGCGCAGGCGCATGCCCTGCTTCTTCAGCTCGCGTTGCAGCGTCTTGCGAATGTCGGCGTCCCAGCCGGGCAGGATCGTGTCGCCGTATTCGATGATGGTGACCTCCGCCCCCAATCGCCGCCACACCGAGCCAAGCTCCAGCCCGATGATGCCGCCGCCGATGACGGCCATTGACGTGGGCACGGCGTCGAAGGAAAGCGCCTCGGTGGAGGTGACCACGCGTTCGCCGTCCACCTTCACGCCGGGCAGGGTGACCGGCGCCGAACCGGTGGCAATGACGATGGCGCCGGCGGAGATCACCAGCGGCTCCTCGCCGGGTTCGTCACGCACTTCCACCGCGTCCGGCGCGATGATGCGGGCGGTGCCGCGCAGATGGGCGATGCCGTTCTTCTTGAACAGCGCGGCCAGCCCCCGGACGTTGGCCTCCACCACCTGGTTCTTGTATGCCATGAGCTGGGCGACATCGATGCGCGGCGTGCAGCCGACGATGCCCATTTCGGCGAACTGCTCGCGTGCCTCCTCCAGCCGCTCGGAAACGTGCAACAGCGCCTTGGAGGGGATGCAGCCGACGTTCAGGCAGGTGCCGCCCAGCGTTTCGCGGCGTTCCACCACCGCCACTTTCAGCCCCAGTTGGGCGCAGCGGATGGCGCATACGTATCCCCCCGGCCCGGCGCCGATGATGAGCACGTCGAAACGATCGGTCATGCCTTGCTCCATTTTGCCGGTTCTCGACATTTCTTCCCGTCATTCTCGCCCTCTCCGTCATTCCGGCGAAAGCCGGAATCTCGCACATCGGACTCATGCGTTCATGGCGCGAGACCCCGGCTTTCGCCGGGGTGACGAGGTGATGTTCACAAGTCCAGGATCATCCGCTTCGGATCTTCCAGAAACTCCTTCACCCGCACCAGGAAGGTAACGGCCTCGCGCCCGTCCACGATGCGGTGATCATAGGTCAGCGCCAGATACATCATGGGCCGCGCCTGAATGGAGCCGTCTTCCATGACCATCGGCCGCTGCATGATCTTGTGCATGCCCAGAATGCCCGTCTGCGGCAGGTTGAGGATGGGCGTGGACATCAGCGAGCCATAGACGCCGCCGTTGGTGATGGTGAAGGTGCCGCCGGTCATCTCCTCCAGCTTGAGCGTGCCGGCGCGCGCCCGCTGGGCGAAGTCGCCGATGGCCTTCTCGATTTCGGCCAATGAGAGCGTATCCGCCTCGCGCACCACCGGCACCACCAGGCCGCGCTCGGTGCCCACGGCGACGCCGATGTGATAGTAGTTCTTGTAGACGATCTCGTCGCCATCGATCTCGGCGTTGAGCTGCGGGATTTCCTTCAGCGCATTGGTGACGGCGCGCACGAAGAAGCTCATGAAGCCCAGCTTCACCCCGTGCTTGCGCTGGAACAGCTCGCGATACTGCTGGCGCAGGGCGATGACCTCCGTCATGTCCACCTCGTTGAAGGTGGTGAGCATGGCGGCGGTGTTCTGCGCCTCCTTCAGCCTGCGCGCTATGGTCATGCGCAGGCGCGACATCCTCACCCGCTCCTCGCGCGCGGCATCCTGGGGCGGCACGCGGCGCGGCGTGCGCACCACTTCCTGCGGCGGCGGCGTGGCGGTGGACGGCATGGCGGATTGTGCCGCCGGCGCAGGCTGCGTCAGTTGCGCCAACGCCTCTTCCCTCGAGATGCGCGCTTTCGCGCCGGTGGCGGGCGCCGGCGTGGCGGGGCGTTCCACCGGCGCTTCCTTTTCCTCGGCGGCAGGCGCCGGCGCTTCCTGCTTCTCCGCCGCGGGCGTCTTCTCTTCCGCCGCTGGCGCCGGGGCGGGGGCGGCCACGCCTTCGCCCTCCCCGATGCGGGCGATCACCGCGCCCACCGCCACCTCCTGGCCCTCTTCCGCCAGCACCTCCTCGAGCACGCCGGCCCGCGGCGAGGGCACCTCCACCGTCACCTTGTCGGTTTCCAGCTCCACCAGCGGTTCGTCTTCCGCCACCGCCTCGCCCGCCTTCTTCAGCCAGCGGCCCACCGTGGCCGACGTGACGGATTCGCCAAGGCTCGGAACTTTCACATCGATTCTCATGACCGGTATCCCATTGCGTGGTGAACCATGTTCAGACGATGCTGGAGCCCCGGGCGCGGCCGACGATGGGTTCCTCGCCGAGCGCCTGCTCCAGAAGTTTCTGCTGTTCCTTCAGGTGCTTGCGATAATAGCCGGTGGCCGGCGAGGCCGACGCGGGCCGCCCCACGTAGGCCGGGCGTTTCTGCCTGGCGTCGATGGTGGTGAGCACCCATTCCAGATGATGCTCCACGAAGTTCCACGCGCCCATGTTCCACGGCTCTTCCTGACACCAGACGAACTCGGCCTGTTTCGCGAAGCGCTCCAGCTCGCTCACCAGCAGCCGGTGCGGGAACGGATAGAGCTGCTCTATGCGCATGAGATAGACATCGTCGATGCCGCGCTTCTCGCGCTCGGCGAAGAGGTCGTAATAGATCTTGCCGGTGCACAGGATCACCCGCCGGATCTTCTCGTCCGCCGCCAGCCTGATGGACGTCGTTTCCGGCCGCCGCTCGGCGTCGTCGGTGAGCGTGCGACAGAAGGCGCTGTCCGGCCCCATGTCGGCGAAATCGGACACCACCAGCGGGTGGCGCAACAATGACTTGGGCGTGAACAGGATCAGCGGTTTGCGAAAGTCGCGCTTCATCTGCCGGCGCAGGATGTGGAAATAGTTGGCCGGCGTGGTGCAGTTGGCGACCTGCATGTTGTCCTGCGCGCACAATTGCAGGTAGCGCTCCATGCGGGCGGAGGAATGTTCCGGCCCCTGCCCCTCGAAGCCGTGCGGCAACAGGCAGGTGATGCCGCTCATGCGGTGCCACTTGCGCTCGGCGGAGGAGATGAACTGATCGAACACCACCTGCGCGCCGTTGGCGAAGTCGCCGAACTGCGCCTCCCACAGCACCAGCACGCCCGGATCGGCCACCGAGTAGCCGTATTCGAAGCCCAGCACCGCCTCTTCCGACAGGATGGAATCGATGAAATCCGCCTTCTGCGGCTGGTTCGCATCGATGTGGTTGAGCGGGATGTAGGGCTCGTCCGTCTGTTGATCCGTCCACACCGCATGGCGCTGCGAAAAGGTGCCGCGGCGCACGTCCTGCCCGGAAAGGCGCACGCGATAGCCCTCCATGAGCAACGTGCCGAAAGCCAGTTGCTCGGCGGTGGCCCAGTCGATGCCCCTGCCTTCCCCGATGGCCTTGCGGCGGGCCTCGATGATGCGCTTCAGCGTCGGGTGGATGTGAAACCCCTCCGGAATGCGGGTGATGGCCTCGCCCACCTTGCGCAGCAGCTCTTCGTCCACGCCCGTCTGTCCGGGGCGCGGATCGTCCATGGTGGTAATCGCCGGCGACTTGTAACCCCGCCACAGGCCACCGGGAGAACGCACCGCGGGCCGCCAGTTCTCCGCCGCCTCGAACTCGCGTTCCAGCAGGGCGCGGAAGCGCCGGCGCATGGCCTGCACTTCCTCTTCCGTCACCAGCCCCTCGCGGATGAGCTGGTGGCCATAGATTTCCACCACCGAGGGATGCTCCCCGATGCGCCGATACATCAACGGCTGGGTGAAGGCCGGTTCGTCCGCCTCGTTATGGCCGTGGCGGCGATAGCAGAACATGTCCACCACCACCGGCTTGTGAAAGATTTGGCGGAACTCGGTGGCCACCCGCGCGGCGAAGACCACCGCTTCCGGGTCGTCGCCGTTGACGTGGATGATGGGCGCGCCGGCCATCTTGGCCACATCCGAGGGATAGGGCGAGGAGCGCCCCCAGATGGGCGAGGTGGTGAACCCGATCTGGTTGTTGATGATGAAATGCAGCGAGCCGCCGGTGCGATGACCGGAGACGTCGGAAAGGGCGAAACATTCCGCCACCACGCCCTGCCCGGCGAACGCCGCGTCGCCGTGAAGCAGCAAGGGCATGATGTGGGTGCGCTCCATATCGCCACAGGCGTCCTGCAATGCACGCGCCTTGCCCAGCACCACCGGATCGACGATTTCCAGATGCGAAGGGTTCGACGCCAGCGAGATGTGCACCTCGTTGTTGTCGAACACGCGGTCGGACGAGGCGCCGAGGTGGTATTTCACGTCGCCGGTGTCCACCGCATCGCCGGGGCGCGGCTCCTCGCCGGTGAACTCGCTGAAGATGGCGCGATAGGGCTTGCCCATGACGTTGGCCAGCACGTTCAGCCGGCCGCGATGGGCCATGCCCATGGAGATGGTGCGCACGCCCAGCTGACCGCCGCGCTTTATGACCTGCTCCAGCGCCGGGATGATGCTCTCCGCGCCCTCCAGCGAAAAGCGCTTGGTGCCGATATATTTGCGGTGCAGGAAGCGCTCGAATTCCTCGGCCTGGATGAGGCGCTCCAGAATCGTCTTCTTGCCCAGGCTGGTGAACTCGATTTCCTTGTCCGGCCCCTCGATGCGCTCCTGTATCCACGCCTTCTGCTGCGGGTCGGCGATGTGCATGAACTCCCAGCCGAGATGGCCGCAATAGGTGCGCTTGAGAATGGCCAGCACATCGTCGATGGTGCCCCAGTCCAGCCCCAGCACGCCGTCCAGATAGATGGTGCGCTTGCGGTCTTCCGGCGTGCGAAACCCATAGGTTTCCGGCCTCAGTTCCGGGTGCGGCTCCGGCTCGCGCAGGCGCAGGGGGTCGAGATCGGCGATCAGGTGGCCGCGCACGCGGTAGGCGCGGATGAGCATGAGCGCGCGCACCGAATCCTTGGCCCGCGCCTTGAGTTCGTCCGGCGGGCAGACCTCGCCGCTCTTCCGCCCCGCGACCCTGATCTTCCCGGCCATTTCGGCCTCGAGATGCGACCAGTCGTAATCGAGCGCGGCGATAAGATCGTCGGCCGGGCGCGGCGGCCAGTCGGCGCGCGCCCAGGAGGGGCCTTTCACGTCGCGCTCCACCGCCTCCGGATCGTCATGCACGGCGGCGAACAGCCGCTGCCATTCGGGATCCACCGACTGCGGGTTCTTCAGCCAGCGCAGATACAGGTGTTCGACATATTCCGGCTCGGCGCCCGCCAGCTCGGCGACCTGCGCCACCACGTCCGCTTGCGGTTCGAGAGTTGTGTCCGCCGTCATGGCCCTTGCTCCGAAATGGAATTGCCCTCCCCGCCGGGAAAGAAAAACGAGACGGAGGCTCGTTTTTCTTTCCCGGCGGGGAGGGCGAGCTCAGCGTGTGCCTGTGGCCATGGCATGTCAAGGGCGCCTTCGGCGCCGCGAAGCGGGCATGCCCCTTGACATGCCATGGCCACAGGCAAAAGCCCTGTAACGGATGGAAGGGATGTCGAGCCGGAAATCATGGGGATGCTCCTTTCCGGCGGTTGCCAACGAAGGGAAGGATCAGCCGCGCGCCAGCTCCGCGATGGCCTGACCGATGCGCGCCGGCGAACGCACCACGGTGACGCCGGCCGCTTCCAGCGCCTCGATCTTGGCCTCCGCCGTGCCCTTGCCGCCGGAGATGATGGCCCCGGCATGGCCCATGCGCCGGCCCGGCGGCGCGGTCAGCCCCGCGATGTAGGCAACCACGGGCTTCCTCCCTTTCTGGTCCTTTATGAACCGGGCGGCCTCTTCCTCGGAAGTGCCGCCGATCTCGCCGATGAGCACGATCTGCCGCGTCTCGTCATCGGCGTAGAACAGCTCCAGGCAGTCGATGAAATCCATGCCCTTCACCGGATCGCCGCCGATGCCGATGCAGGTGCTCTGGCCCAGCCCGACGTCGGTGGTCTGCTTCACCGCCTCGTAGGTCAGCGTGCCGGAGCGCGAGACGATGCCCACCGAGCCGCGCTTGTGAATGTAGCCCGGCATGATGCCGATCTTGCACGCCTCCGGCGTGATGATGCCGGGGCAATTCGGCCCGATGAGACGCGATTTCGAACCGGCCAGCGCCCGCTTCACCCGCACCATGTCGAGCACCGGGATGCCCTCGGTGATGCACACGATGAGCGGCATTTCCGCGTCGATGGCCTCCATGATGGCGTCCGCCGCGAAGGCCGGCGGCACGTAGATGACCGTGGCATCGGCGCCGGTGGCCTCGCGCGCCTCGCGCACGGTGTCGAACACGGGCAGCCCCAGGTGCGTCATGCCGCCCTTGCCCGGCGTGACGCCGCCGACCATCTTCGTGCCGTATTCCAGCGCCTGCTCGGTGTGGAACGTGCCCTGCGCGCCGGTGATCCCTTGCGTGATGACGCGGGTGTTCTCGTCTACCAGTATGGCCATGGTTCACGCTCCTCTCGCCGCCGCCACGGCCTTCTGCGCGGCATCGTCCAGATCGCTGGCGGAGATGATGTTCAGCCCCGATTGGTCGAGAATGGCCCGCCCCTGCTCCACGTTGGTGCCTTCCAGCCGCACCACCAGCGGCACGGAAAGCCCCGCTCCCTGCACCGCCTGCACCACGCCCTCGGCGATGACGTCGCAGCGCATGATGCCGCCGAAGATGTTCACCAGAATGGCGCGCACGTTTTCGTCGGAGGTGATGATCCTGAAGGCCGCGGCCACCTTCTCGGCCGTGGCGCCACCGCCAACGTCGAGGAAGTTGGCCGGCTCGCCGCCGTGGAGCTTGATGATGTCCATGGTGGCCATGGCCAGTCCCGCGCCGTTGACCATGCAGCCGATGTCGCCCTCCAGCGCGATGTAGCTCAGGCCATATTCCGCCGCCTCGCGTTCGCGCGGGTCTTCCTCCTCCGGGTCGCGCAGCTCCATCACCTCCGGGTGGCGGAACAGGCCGTTGTCGTCGAAATTCACCTTGGCGTCGAGGCAGATCAGTTCCTCTTCCGCCGTCACCACCAGCGGGTTCACCTCCAGCAGACTCATGTCCTTTTCGATGAAGGCGCGATACAGCGCCGCCACCAGCCGCTGACACTTCTTCGCCAGATCGCCGCGCAGGCCCAGCTTCGCGGCGATGGCGCGGCCCACGTAGGGGCTGTAGCCGAAGGCGGGATCGACGGTGATGGTGAAGATCCTTTCCGGCGTCTCCTTCGCCACCTCCTCGATGTCCATGCCGCCGGCTTCGGACGCGATGAAGGCGACGCGGGAGGCGCCCCTGTCCACCAGGCAGGAGAGATACAGCTCGCGCTCGATGTTCAGCCCTTCCTCCACCAGCAGCTTGCGCACTTTCCGGCCCTTCGGCCCGGTCTGCGGGGTCACCAGCACCGCGCCCAGCAGCGTCTCGGCGGCGGCGCGCACCTCGTCGATGGAGCGGCAGACCTTCACCCCGCCGGCCTTGCCGCGCCCGCCGGCGTGAATCTGCGCCTTCACCACCCACACCGGCCCGCCCAGCTCCTCCGCCACCTTGACGGCCTCGTCCACGGAAAAGGCGGGCTTGCCGCGCGGCACCGGCGCGCCAAAGGCGGCGAAGATTTCCTTGGCCTGATATTCGTGGATATTCATGGGCGCTCTCCCGCGCTGCGTTCAGGCTGTGCTGCGGCTTATGCCAGGTCCGGCGCGATGGTCTTGGCCGCGTCGATGAGCCGCTCCACATGCTCCACCGATTTGGCGAAGGCCTCCTTTTCCTCGCCGTTCAGCTCGATCTCGACGATCTTCTCCACGCCATTGCCGCCGATGATGACCGGCACGCCGACATACAGCCCCTTCACGCCATAGGCGCCATCGACGTAGGCCGCGCAGGGCAGGATGCGGCGATAGTCCTTCAGATAGCTTTCGGCCATGGCGATGGCGGAGGACGCCGGCGCGTAATAGGCGGAACCGGTCTTGAGCAGCCCGACGATCTCCGCGCCGCCGTCGCGCACGCGCTGCACGATCTCGTCGATGCGCTGCTCCGTGATCCAGCCCATCTTCGCCAGATCGGGCAGCGGAATGCCGGCGACGGTGGAATAACGCGCCAGCGGCACCATGGTGTCGCCATGCCCCCCCAGCACGAAGGCGGTCACGTCCTTCACCGAAACGTTCAGCTCCTCGGCGATGAAATAGCGGAAGCGGGCGGAATCGAGCACACCCGCCATGCCCACCACGCGCTGCGTCGGCAGGCCGGAATAGCGCTGCAAGGCCCACACCATCACGTCCAGCGGATTGGTGATGCAGATGACGAAGGCATCCGGCGCATACTTGGCGATCCCCGCGCCCACCTGGGCCATGACCTTCAGGTTGATTTCCAGCAGATCATCACGGCTCATGCCGGGCTTGCGCGGCACGCCGGCGGTGACGATGATGACGTCCGCGCCGGCGATCTCGGCATATTCGTTGGTGCCTTTCAGCCGCGCGTCGAAGCCTTCCACCGGCGAACTCTCGGCG